>WFSK01000068.1 GCA_015486095.1 Thermotogae bacterium | reverse complement strand
GGTAAAGGTGGCGTTGGTAAGACCACAATGACAGCTAACATTGGTGGTGCGTTAGCTCTTTTAGGTGAAAAGGTCGCCCTGATCGATGCAGATATAGGTTTAAAAAATCTGGATGTCGTTTTAGGACTTGAAAACAGAATAATTTACACGTTAATGGATGTGGTAAGAAAGAAGTGTGAGACACAAGAAGCTTTGGTACGGCACAAGCAGTTGCGAAGTCTTTATCTCTTACCGGCTTCCCAAATAGCAACGAAAGAGATGGTATCTCCTGATGATATGAAGAAGATAGTTGCAGATCTCGAAGATTTCTTCGATTACGTAATAGTGGATTCTCCAGCAGGTATAGAGAGAGGTTTTCGTAACGCTATATCTGCTGTACAAGAAGCCATTGTGGTAACGACACCAGAAATCCCATCTATAACGGACGCAGATAGAGTTATAGGCCTGTTGGAAAATCAAGGATTCGATGATTCGAAGATCAGATTGATCATCAATAGGGTGAAGCCAAAGATGGTAAGGCATGGTGATATGTTAACACGGCAAGATGTGGAAGAAGCGTTGGCAATAAAACCCATAGGTATAATACCAGATTCCGAAGATGTTATAATATCAACTAATAAGGGAAAGCCGATAGTCTTAGAGGATAATTCCCGTCTTGGTTTTATATTCAAAAATATAGCAAGACGTATGCGAGGCGAAGATATAAAATTAGAGAGCATGACAGCCACTGGAGGCGGATTTTGGTCCTTCATGCGTTCTTTGTTTGGCAGAAATGGTTCAGGTAAGGGATGATGAGGGTGTCGTTCTTTGGATTATTTAGAAGGAAGAGTAGAGAAAAAGCAAAAAAAAGATTACAGGCACTTGTAGGTACCGGTAGAAGGATGACGTATAAACTCGACGATCTCATAGATCCGGTTACCGTTAATCTCAAGACAGAACAGATCAAACGTGAAATACTTTTGAAAACAAAGGAAGTCTTTCAAGTGACAGAAAAGAATGTTCAAATAGAATCCGAAGAATTGGGACACAGGATCAGGATCGTAACGGATATCACCTTCGAGTGAGTGGAAAAATATGTTTTACACATTAAATGTGCACTCCACCAGAAGAGAAGAGATGATAGATATCACATCAGATGTAGTGAGGGTGATCACGAAAAGTGATGTGAAAAACGGTATGTGTCATCTTTACGTACCTCACACAACTGCAGGTATAACAATAAATGAAGATGCAGATCCCTCTGTTAAAGCAGATATCATCGATCGATTGAGGAAACTTGTTCCTTATGGTGAAAACTATAGACATCTCGAAGGTAACGCCGATGCTCACATAAAGTCTACTTTAGTAGGTATCTCACTTTTCGTTTTCATAGAAAATGGAAGATTGATGCTAGGTAGGTGGCAAGGGATATTCTTTTGTGAATTCGACGGTCCAAGAAATCGTGAAGTTTATGTCAAGATACTAAAAGAAGGTTGAAATGGCAGACTACGAAGAACTGCATAAATGGAACATTCCGATAGAAGAAGCGATGAAGCTCCAGGTAGAACTATCCAGAAAAATAAGATTGATAGACGGCATCAAGCATGACATTCGTAGAATAGCGGGAGTAGATGTGGCCTTCTCTAAGGATAAAGGATTGGGATACTGCGCTATTGTAATTCTCGACTATGCTACATTGAACATCGTTGAAACCTCCTTTAGTATAGTTAAAGTTACCTTCCCATATATCCCCGGATTACTCTCTTTCAGGGAAGGCCCGATCTTCCTGGAAGCCTGGAAAAAGGTCAAAGATCTTCCCGATGTAGTTATGTTCGATGGGCAGGGGATAGCTCACCCAAGAGGATTAGGTCTGGCTGCTCATATGGGGTTATGGATAAATATACCTTCCATAGGGGTTGCAAAGAGTAGACTCGTTGGAAATTACGAAGAACCTGCACCCGAACGTGGTAGCAAAACAGAACTCTTTTATAAAGATAAAAAGATCGGTGAAGTCGTACGTACAAAATATGGAGTAAAACCCCTGTTTATATCTCCTGGACACCTGTGTTCCTTCGAAAGTGCCTCTCGGTTAGTCATCGATACCGCTGTGAGATACAGGTTGCCAGAGCCAACTCGTCTTGCACATAGGCAAGCCGCAAGGGTTAAAGAAGAATACCTTTCCTCTCAGGGATCAGATGAAATTGGACAGCCTTACCTGAACTTTTGAGAGAGCTTAGAAATTCTTCGATCAATCTGACGCGAGATAAAGGTACAGGAAAGGTCATCTTTACATCATTTGTAAACTCTACCTTAGCCTTCTCAACATCGATGCCCAAGGACTTCAAATGAGATCTCACTCTCGAAAACAGGGTGTACGTAGTCTGTAAGAAGACTTCTTCACATAGGAGATATCTACCCACTCCTGCCCTTTCTATCGCCAGATCTGCAGTCGAACGGTATGCATCTATCAATCCCCTTATACCCAGCTTGATCCCACCAAAATACCTAGTTATTACCATAACCACATTACACAGATCGTGAGATTCTATAGAATCCATCATCGGTTTACCCGCTGTTCCAGTTGGTTCTCCTGCATCCGAATAACTGGAGACGTATCCCTTACCTGCAATTATCTTATAAGCCCAGCAATTGTGAGTTGCGTCTCCATATCTTTTGGATATACGACCTATGAACTCTTTGGCTTCTCGAACGGATGAACAATAAGAGACGTTACCTATGAACGTTGAACGTTTTATCTTCTGCTTAAACTCTACTTTCTTTAAAATCGAATGAAATTCATCTATATTCATTTTCTAACAAATGATTCACCTTCGATGAAAAATGGACAGGTGTAAACATATAACCGCTCATTCGCGCGTCTACTCCTAACCAACATTTAATATCTTTCCTTTATCCCGCCTATCAGAAACGATGCTATGCTCAAAAGAAGTGCAAAGCCAACGAACCAATCACCATGGGTCGTATAAAATGTCTTTTCGTCGCTTCCATCAACAGATATGTTTAAAACCGTCTTTTCACCGATCGGTGTCCTCGCAATTATCCTTCCGTATTTATCGATTTCAGCACTTATTCCCGTATGAGCACATTGTAAGAGCGGTCTTCGGTTTTCAACTGCCCTATAGATTCCCTTGACCAAATGTTGTTCAAGGGCAAAACTCTTCCCAAACCACCCATCATTGGTTATGACGAACAGTATTTGCGCACCATCGTTCACCAGTTTCCTGGCTACGGATGAAAAGAACGATTCAAAACATATCATAACGGATATTCGTTCTCCTTCTGTAGTTCTATAAACCACATACTTGTCTCCCGGTCTAAAATTATATATCATGAGAAACTTAAAATGAGAGAAAGGAAAGAAATTGGGGATGAATTCAGAAAAGGGTACCAGTCTTGTCTTGGCATATTCTTCCTGAAAACCCTCATTTGCTTTTACCAAATTCGCAACGTTTTGTGAATCATCCAAGTATCCCAAAAGAACATCCTTTTGATGGACATTAGCCCATTCTTCCAATTCTTTACCGAACCGAAGTCTCTTTACATCGTCTACTATAACGGATTCGGGAAATACCACAAGAGAAGCGGAGGATATTCTCTTGTCCTTCAAAGCCTTTCTGACCACATCTTCTAATCTTTGAGTGGTAAGATTGTAATTTTCATAAGGAGAAATGTTTGGTTGAATGAGAGCAACCCTTAATGTGCCAGTCATATGTTTTGGAGGTAACAACGAGGCGATCAGTGCATCGCTCGCGTATATCAAGATAAAAACACCCATTATGAAAGTACATTTTTTCAACAGACTAAGGGAGGAAGATTTCAATATAAAAAAGAAGATAGCATTTATCAAAACTATGAGGAATAGGATAAACCATATACCCGTAAAGCTCATCGTTTGAATCAAACCTATTCTTCTGTAAACGGCATCACTCAATCTACCCCCCGTAAAACCCAATTGGCCGAATCCACGCATGTATTCGATTACAACCCAGCAGGATGTCATGGCCAGTACACTCCAAAACTCGGATCTTATCCATCTTCTTATCATCCAATACATGAGCGCAAACAAGGCCAAAAAAATTCCTTCTATCGCACATAAAAGAATAAATGGCAGTATCCCTAATTCACCAGAAGCATGTTTTATCACCGAAGGCAGTTCTCGCGTTATAACCCCTGCTACCCAATACATGTTGAATATAAAATAGATAGTCCCAAATAACTCTCCATATAAAATAGCCTTCCACCACTTCGTGTCTTCAATGGACAAAAAGAATGGGATCAATCCTACCCATACCAACAAATCCCAGCTGATCTTGGGCTGGGCTAAAAACAACAAAAAAGCAGATATCGATAATAGAACAACACGCTGCCACCAACTTCTTCCTTCCCTTTCCAATTTAAAAACCTCCCAACCTTATCCCTGGTTTTCCTTCTTTTTCAAAGAAAGTTGCTGTCTTTTCCGGAAAATCTTTTATGTAAAATTGTATCTCAAAAGATGGGATGAATTTTCCCCCATATAAAAGGTCCCATGTCAAATTAACATATCCCTTTGCTTCCCAACAGTGCAAGTCTTTGATGAAGTTCATTCTAAAGTCCATCCTATTTTTGGACTCAGGAACGTAGGTATAGCCTAAACTCATATTGAGTGCAATGGGTAGATCGGCGAGAAGATAGAGAGGAGAAAATGTATTCGTAGTAGATAAAGTAGGTACGAGATCTGTGAGCTTGAACACGATCGGGTATCTCTTTTGTATATAATTGATGGATAAATATTCTAAGGAGGAAAGGTCAGCATTTTTGTAGTTCAGGTTCACCACTAATGCATTCTTTCTGTCTGCCGAATTCCAGATGAATCTATTCTTCAAGGTACTCAAAGATGAATTCTTATAGATATAAGCGGTCGAGGTCTTCCATTGCCAGAAAGCACCTCTCTTGTTATTCACGGTCAAGGAAAAATCCGTTTGCTGGGGTGAGGC
>WFSK01000067.1 GCA_015486095.1 Thermotogae bacterium | reverse complement strand
GGGTATTATTGGTATCATGGCTTTTTCTATGTTCTTTTTCATCGTTATGGGGGTATATCTAAATGCTTCCTCCGTAGAAGAAATTCTGAATGTAAGGGTGAAGGTTACTCCACTCATTATTATCACATCTACCTTGGGTTTAGCGATATTCTTATTTGCTCTCATATATGGGATCATTTCTCTTAGAAGGGATAGACTCATGAGAATAGCTTATTTTCTTCTGTTTATAAGCATTGTTGTCGAATGTGGTTTATCTCTATTGCAAACCATAATTTATGGTTTCGATTGGCAGATCAAAGAACTCTTCTCATCAGAAAGCCTGCTTAATTTATCTACCACATTGATGGGAAGTCTATTCGATGCATTTGTAGTCGGATGTCTTCTCCTCGGCGTCGTATTTTTTGTCTACAAATATAGAGAGAAAAAAGGTTGAATATATGGGAAAAAGGAAGCTCTCTTATCCAATTCTTATACTATTTGTTGTATCAATCCTTCTTTTATCTACATCTTCTTTCTCTATTTCCTACTTCAGATTTTATAAAGAAGTGAAGGTTGGTAAAAAACCGAAGTTCATCGCGGCAAATAACACATCCTTCTTCGTCTTGAATATCGATGATGCAACAGTAGAAAGGATCGATCTGAAGGATTTTCGCAAAAGAACCATTCTTTCACTTGCTTCACCTGTTTACATGAAGTTATATGGGGATTTATTATTGATAGTCGATAGTTCTCTAAATGAGATCGTCCTGTATAATGTTTCTGAGGACAGGATCGAAAACAGAATATATACACTTCCCTTTCCCATACATGCTGTTAAAATAGCGAACCACATAGCCGTGCTCTCAAAAAATGGTTCATATTTTGAGTGGTTTAGTATAAAAGGAAATCGTATAATACAGAAGGCGTTGCCAGTCCCAGCAGTAACGTTGAATTATAAGGATAACAACATATATATTCCTCTTTTCGAAAATTACAACATGAGTACAAAGGCTACCATATCCGTCTATGGATTGAGTATAATAGATTTAAGGCAAGATAAACGCTGTGATTATGTCTTGGGAAGGAAACCCTTGGCAATAATATTCCATAACAAATATGCCTACGTGGACAATTATTCGGATGGCACATTATGCAAGTTCGATCTCGTGAAAAAGGTTGTGATAAAAACAGTTGAATTAGGTGAATTTCTCTTTCCTCCCACGGTAGGGAATGACTCGATCTTTATACCTGTTTTATCTAAAGATGCCGTGGCAGTTTTAGATCTCGAAATGAGATTAAAAAGATGGTTAAAGGTACCCTCTGGCCCTGTGAAGTGCCTTCTATCCAAGGATGGAAAACTGGTATATATTTTGAGTTGTATAAAGCCTGCTTTGACGATATACGATACTGTATCGTTCAAAAAGATCGCTGAAATAAGGTTGAAAGGATATCCTATAGACATGACAATGACACCTGATGAACAATACGTATTAATAGTTGACAACGATGGTAATGATGTTCAGATCGTGAGAAAATTCTGAGTGAGATGTGAGGTAGTATGAAAAGAAGAAGTCTGATAAGGAGCTTTAGATACGCCTTTGAAGGGATTTTTGATGTTATAAATACTCAGAGAAATATGAAGATCCATATCGTTATTGCAACGGCAGTCGCCCTCATAACCCTGGCATTGAACCTATCTGAAATGGAGACCTTATTTGTATTATTGGCGATCTTTTTGGTTTTGATCTCCGAGACGATAAACACGATGGTAGAGTCACTGGCGGATCTTCTCTACTCAAAACCGAACGTCAAAGTGAAAGTGATAAAGGATGTATCCGCTGGTGTAGTCTTATTTGCTGCCTTTTTTGCTGTGGGAGTGGGGCTCATCGTGTTCGGTAAGTATATTTTTATGAATTGGAATTCTAAGCTGATCTTATGGATGTTCGCCATACTTTTCTTAACCTTGCTTGGCTTAGCATTTACTTTTAGGAGGATCGGTAATGAAAAAAGAGATAAGAGTTCTAATAGTCGATGATTCTGCTTTTATGAAAATGGTATTACGAGATATCATAAATTCTGAGGATGGCCTTAAAGTTATCGATATGGCAAGTGATGGTTATGAGGCAATAGAAAAAGCCGTTAAACTGAAACCGGATGTGATCACGTTAGATATAGAGATGCCGAGATTAAATGGTCTCGATGCGTTAAGACTTATAATGAAAAAACAACCCACTCCGGTGATAATGCTCTCCAGTCTTACCCAGAAAGGAGCGGATATAACCATAGAAGCACTTAATCGAGGGGCAGTAGATTTCATTCCAAAACCATCGGGTTCCGTATCTACAAACATCAGAAAGATGAAGGATACGATAATAAGTAAGATCAAGATGGCATCAACAGTGGATGTGGATAAACTGAGTACTTCGAGGTCCATCAGGATGCTCAAAAAAACTCCATCTCATATTATCGGCATGAAGAAAATAATAGCGATAGGGACCTCAACAGGGGGACCAAAGGCTTTAGATATCGTAATACCAAATATCCCAGCTAACATACCTGCTCCCATCTTAATAGTTCAACATATGCCGCCGGGATTCACAGCTTCTCTCGCGAACAGATTGGATAAGATATCTAATGTAAAGGTGAAAGAAGGGGAAGATGGAGAAAAATTAATACCTGGTGTAGCCTATATAGCACCCGGAGATAAACAGATGGGAATATACGAAGATAGAGGAAGGTTGATGATAAGTGTCAAAATGGAGGAAAAGGTATCCGGGCATAGACCCTCAGCCGATTATCTTCTCAGTTCAGTAGCAGAGGTAGCAAAAGAAAAAGTTATAGCTGTAATAATGACTGGTATGGGAAGAGATGGTGCAAAGGGATGTGCTAAAGTGAAATTTTACAATGGTAAGGTAATAGCAGAATCTAAAGAAACATGTATCGTTTACGGAATGCCAAGAGCAGTGGTAGAGGATGGGAATGCAGACTATATTTTGCCATCCTATAAGATAGCCGAAAAGATAGTAGAACTCGTGTGAATTATGAAACCGAACTGCAGTTTAGCTAATTTGTCTTTGGCAATACGATCGTATATAATATCATTGTGAGGGGTGATTCATATCAAAAGGATGAAGTTGCTTTTGGCTTTTTTGATGATCTTTGTATCTGTGGTGTTGTATTCCGCACCATACAAGGTGCTAGTTTACCATATCAAGAAAGGAGATAATTATTACAAATTATCCAAGAGATTTAACGTTAGTATACCCATTTTAATGGATTGGAATCCGCATTTAAATCCATGGCTTTTACCATTAGGAGCAAAGTTATATATACCACAGCCTTCTGGGGTGGTGCATGTGGTTAAGCGCGGAGATACCTTATGGGATATATCCCATGCTTATTTTACAGATCTCGATGCGCTTGCCAAAGTGAATGGCATAGAGAGAAAGAATATCCTCCATATCGGAGAGAAGATATTTATCCCAGAAAGCTTATTCTGTTCGGTGGCAAACCGGAATAGACCTTTCATTTGGCCTACCTACGGCTATATAACATCGGGATTCGGTTGGAGAACAAATCCAATAACTCATAGGGGAATCGAGTTTCACAGAGGTATAGATATAGGTGCTCCAATGGGAACACCGATCTTCGCCTCGAGAAGTGGTATAGTTAAATTAGCCAGGAATAATGGGGCATATGGGTTATGTGTAATGATAAAGAGTGGTAAATATGTCAATGCCTATGGACATCTCTCAAGAATAGATGTGGTGAGAGGAGAGTACGTGAGACGAGGTCAACTGATAGGTAGGGTAGGCTCCACAGGACGTTCAACTGGACCCCATCTTTACTTCGAGGTATGGGTATATGGACGTAGATACGATCCGTTACACTATCTTCCGAAGACAAAGATAATGTATGCTACAGATAGTGATAATAAGTCTGTAGGTGGCGCAAAGTGAAGGAGGTGAAGGGCTCGCTTTATGGCGGGAGATGAATGACTGAGAAAAAAGTGGTTAGTTTTACCGTGGGTAAAGAAGAATATGCTGTAGATATCATGCTCGTCAATAGCATAATAGAAACGACAGATGTGACGAGACTCCCAAATACACCAGATTTTGTAGAGGGTGTTATAAATCTTCGCGGAGAAGTCATCCCAATAATAAATCTGAGGAAGAAATTCGGTCTTGGTGAGAACACGGAAAATAGGAAGGATGAGCGGATAATAGTCGTTAACATAAAGAACAAGAATGTAGGCATGGTAGTAGATAGTGTAAAAGAAGTTCTGAATCTAAGCGATGAACAGGTTGAAGAACCTCCAACAGTAGTCGGTGGTTTGAGAAGAACATTCCTCGAGGGGATCGCAAAACAGGAAGACAGACTTATCATATTAATAGATGCAGAGAAGATCCTGACCGAGGAAGAAATGATAAAGCTCGAAACCGCTGAAAATTGAGGGCCTGTTGATGAAGAGAGTAATACATCTTGATCCTGAAATAGATCTTCGTACCCTATTTGGTAAATACGATGTAAATTTGAGGGAAATAAAGAATTGTTTTGGAGTGAATATCTCTACGATCCAGGATGGTATAGTTTTAACAGGAGAAGTAGAAGCAATGGGGAAGGTAGAATACCTTTTTAACGAACTTCAGGAAGCAATTAAAAAAGGCTATGAATTGAATGACATAGGTATTGAGTATTTTATAAATAGAGCTCGTAAGAATGGGATAAGTCCGAAAGAAGATACAGATATCGTTGGTGTCTTTGATGATGTTGTTCAAGTCTCTTTTACGGGAAAACGCATAAAACCAAAGACGATCATGCAAAAGCGCTATGTAGATGCTATGAGGAAGAACGACGTTGTTTTTGCAATAGGTCCAGCAGGTACTGGTAAGACTTACCTCGCAGTAGCAGTGGCTATAAATTATCTCAAGAAGGGAATTGTGAAACGTATAATCCTCACACGTCCCGCTGTAGAAGCTGGAGAAAGCCTTGGCTTTTTACCGGGGAATCTTGCCGAGAAGGTAGAGCCATATCTTCGGCCATTGTATGATGCGATTCTCGATATGATCTCCGCTGATCGCTTCGAAAAATATAAAGAAAAGGGAATAATAGAGATAGCTCCTTTGGCATATATGCGTGGTAGAACGCTAAATAATTCCTTCATAATTCTTGATGAAGCCCAAAATACAACGCATATGCAGATGAAGATGTTTCTAACTCGACTTGGTTTTGGTTCCAAGATCGTTGTAACCGGCGATATAACACAGATAGATATAGGAAAGGATCATATATCAGGTCTTGTCGAATGTAGCGAGATACTCAAAGGAATGGAGGGAATCGAATTCGTATATCTCTCTGAAGAAGATGTGGTAAGACATCCTCTCGTTAAAAAGATCATAAGGGCTTATGAAGGATATGAAAAATAGATATGTCTCTTAGACGTCCTGTTCTATTTCTGAAACGGAGGTTAAAGCATCAATACCCCTTCTTAATAACTGCTGTACTAATAACTTTGATCGTAAGATTTGAAGTCATAAGTAGCCTGATCTTCTCTTTTACTCCATCCATCCTATTACAATTCATATCGATCCTGCTCTTAACCCTCTTTTTCACCTCATCTATAGTATACTTTTTTGAAAGGAAAAAACCTCTAAGAGAGAAGAGGGCTCTATTCACTCTTCTCGCTATTTATTGCCTATCTGCTATGTTCTTTAAAACCGCATATATGTATTCCCTTGGCATCTATTCTATTCCTATTTTCTGGTTTATGGGCTTAATAAACATACTCTTCCCATTCGAGATCTCTTTCATATCAAATCTTTTTCTTGCCTTTATAGGAACGGTAGCAACGAATTTTGGTTTTCTAACCTTTATCTATTACTTCCTTATAGGTACAGTATCGATATGGACCACACTCCACGTTATGACGAGATTAGATATAACGAAAGCGAGCTTTTATGTTAGCATCGTTGTCGCATTACTCGTTACAATAGATTATTCCCTTAAGACTGCTTTTATACCAAGTGCTTACATACGTGCCATATTGATCGGAGTGGTTAATCCCATTTTCTCCTCTATACTTCTCATTGGAACTTTACCGTATTTCGAAAGCGCATCGAGATTGGTGTCCAACATTGGATTGATAGAACTGGCGAATTTGAATCATCCTCTGTTAAAGCGTCTCTCTATGGAAGCGCCAGGCACCTATTATCATAGTATTCTTATAAGCAATCTGGCAGAAAGCGCTGCGAGTAGAATAGGGGCAAATTCCCTTCTCGCTCGCGTTGCATCCTACTATCATGATATAGGTAAGCTGAAGAGGCCAAATTTCTTTGTAGAAAATCAACTCGCTGGGGAAAACCCTCATGATAACATAACTCCGAAGTTAAGCTACATGACAATAGTTTCTCATGTCAGAGATGGCGTAGAATTGGCAAAGATGTATAGGCTTCCAAAAGTGATAGAAGATATAATCCGAGAACATCATGGAACTCGAGTCATAAAATTCTTTTATCATAAGGCAATATCTTCGGCTAAGCCCGAGGATAAAATAGGAATTTCGGAGGATGATTTTCGATACGAGGGACCCAAACCTCGAAGTAAGGAATCTGGAATAATAATGTTAGCCGATGCAGTCGAGGCAGCATCTAAAAGCCTTAAAGATCCCACTCCCAAGAGGATCAGAACACTAATAGAAGATATAACGAACACGATCCTCAACGAGCGACAATTGACCGACTCTGGATTAACTTTAAAGGATCTCGAAGATATAGTTGAAGAATTTACTCGCGTATTTACCGCTATGATGCATGCCCGCGTGGAATACCCTAAGGAAACCATTAGAGAAGGACTGAAAATCGGTAGAAAGGATATTACTTCTTGATCACATCGGGGATTAGCATCTTACCATAAATTATGGCATATTTTATCTCGAATATCCTTCTCTGAACCGATTCGGGTATTATGGATACGAAATTGTGAAAGTAAGCGAGATCTACCCCATCATCTTCCAGCCTGAAGAGATATCTGGGTTTTAGTCTTCCATTTTCCATATCCTTTATCATCGTTTCAATAGCTTTATCAACGTTTATAACTGTACTCGTCATAACGTTATCAGGGGCCAGTGAGTTTTGATCTGCTATACTTCCTATCACATATATGTCTTTTTCCTTAGCTGCATCTATGACACCATAACTCATAGTATTACCATCGACATATAAAACATCTGCTCCGTTTTCTATTAAAGTTATTGCAGAGCTTTTGGCTTTTGTCGAATCATCCCATGTCCCAACATATGTTATAAAAACCTTTATATCTGGATTTACAGAAAGAGCACCGAGTTTAAATCCGTTCAACGCTCTACGGATATCTGGGATATCATAACTACCCAATGCACCAATGATACCTGATTTTGACATGCAAGCAGCAAGCACTCCTGCCAAATAACCGACTTCGTGCATAGGCCAATCGTATGTGGTAACGTTGGGAGTACTTTTGTATCCCATCGCCCAACCGAACTTAACCTCAGGAAATTCCTTTGCAACTTTTAATATTGCAGGACCATAATCGAAGCTATGTCCGAGGATGAGATCGTATCCCAAAGAAGCAAATTTCTGAAGGTACCCTTCTACATCTGTAGCACTAACCTCTTCTACACATGTAGCATCCACTCCCAGATCCTCCGCAGCTTTTTCCAATCCCTGATAAGCAACCGTGTTCCATGAAATATCGTCATGCTTACCAGGTAATATCATCGCCACCTTGAGTGGATTACTCATGCCAAATGCCACGATGATCAAATCGAAGAATAAAAACACCATAAGGACATGCTTCATAATTGAACACCTCTATTTATCTGAGGTAAACAACACAAAATGCCCGAACCTCAGTATTTATAAACTCGATCTAAATTTAAAGATATTCAAACTTCAATATAACCTGATTGATATTATATCATATATAACCTACAGAAAAACAGCATTCAAGGTAGAGGCTATCTCCATTACATTTATCTCATACATTTTCTTCTCTACCTTTAACTTTTCTATTTCTAATTCCAGGCTATTTATACCCTTTTCATCTACTTTCTTACCGGAAAGATATTCAGAATATCTTTTAGAGAATTCCTTCATCTTCGCGTCTATCTCTCCATTCAATATCGCTATGTATCTTGTAAGTATAGAATACCGCATTAATAACGATTTGAATTTTATAATGATTTCGTTTGTATGTTTCTGCCGCCATGCTTTCCAGCTGCTATCTTCATTTTCCCCTTGTATAGGAAAATTCATATATCCACCTATGCTCCCGATGAAATCTTTGTTGACCTCATAATCTCCCGATAGCTTTATACCCCATTCTGGAACATTCTTAGGAATATATGTGAGTGTATCCAAATGGGATATGTATTCTCTAACGTATCTTCCTATATCAGTGGATATCGGTGTTATAGATGGAAGTGGGAAGGAAAGGATGAGGGATGGAATGGATGTGATCGAGCCGATTTCATCAACGATTTTCAGGTAATCCACATCTAACAACTCCTCTTCCATATGTAACTTCTCGTATTCTGTATTTTCTACTATTCCCTTAAGGGCATCCTCAGATATCTTCAATCTTATACGTTCTTTCTCAAGCCTGTTCTTCCACGCCGCATAATAGTACCCTATAACTGCCCATCTTTTTTCTAATAATTTGACGTAAGGGGAGTAGATCTTGTTGTATTTGGGAGTAACCGGACTGAACGTGAGTTCGGCATGGATCGAGGGAGAAGGGGACACTACCCCAGATACATTCCATTTAAAGACATTTATCCTACCTTCGTTTCCCAGATGAAGTTCGATAGAAGTTCCAGTATAAGAAATGTAGGAAAATACTTTCGTGTTATCTATTGGAGCCGAGAGAGGAACAAGAGGCATCTCGATAGATTTCAACAATCTTTCGAGTGAATACACATCTTTCCCGTATGATAATGAAATCGATAAAAAGGTAAGTAAGATCGAAAAAACAAGGATTTTCTTAGCCTCTGCCATCTTTCAGATTGCTCTTTCCAAAAGATGTACTCCAAAGAGATTGGTAGATCTCTTTCCCCTCAGGATATGTAAATTGCTTACACTCCTCCATATCTTTTAGTAATACGATGGGTAAACTTTTATCTTTCAAGTTCACCTCGTTAGAGATGTTGATCCTATCTACGAGCTCGTGTGCCGAAAGCTCTTTTACAAGATATTCACGGCGTTTTAGATCGTTACACATGATCACATATCTCTTATTCCTTGACATATCGTTATCGATCACATTACACAGATATTCTGCTTCTTTCTTTTCATCTTCGAAGTAAAAAAATCTCACTTCACTGTTGTCAGGTATCACAAGAAAATCTGTGGTTCTTATCAAGAGATGTGCTCCAAGGAGTTCTTCTAATTTCATGAGATCGTTAAATCTGATATCTTGCCAGCCAAATATATCGAGATTATCATTTGCCAAGGCTATGATCTTTACCCCTTCCGAGATAAATTTACTCAGAATGGCCCTTTCTGTATGAAAAAGTATCTGTCCACTTATTACCACGATCACCTTAAACCTATCAAAAGAAGAGAATACATTTGGTGCTCTCAGGAGTTCGCTCCCTTTGAGTAATGCTAAGCGTTTGTCTATCAAGTTTACATGCTCTAACTCTTCTAAATATCTCGAGTATATCTTTGCAACAAGCCGATCTAAAGGCTTTTTTGCCATGCCCTCTAATTCCCTCGGTTTTATACCCATTGCTTCTCTGTCTCGTATATTTCTAAAGATGATGTGGGGATCGATCTCGTCGAGTACGACTCCCTCTAACATGAGCAATTTCGTCACAAGCCTAAGTTGGTCCGCCTTCTCTATAAGATGGATCTTATCGTTATAGAATCTCTTTACGAGATTCAAGGCCATCTGAAAAAGTGGTTTAACGTTATACTGAGGAAATCTATGAGATATATCGAATATCTCTTCTTCGGGTCCCGAAGTTATCAATATCTCTTCTCTTTTTACCCCCATAAAGCTCAACATAGACAAAATGTAATCTAAGGTCTTAAATTTCATCTCCTCAAATGATATATATCTTTTTAGATGAGACCCCAGGAGTATCAGGATGTTCTTTTCAATGGAGAAAGGGAAAACACACTTTGACACCGTTTTATCCCCCACTCACGTCCTTATAGGCATAACTATGAACTCATAATTGCTCAATGTCATAGGATTTATCTGAGTTGGACTTAAAGGGCCGAGAAAACTCAATGTAACCTCTTCATCTTCTATTTTACCTAAGGCATCCAAAAGGAACCTTGGGTTAAAAGATATGGCCATATCTTCCCCCTCTTTTTCGATCTGCAACTCTTCTTTAGAACTACCATAATCAGATGAGGTTGAAGAGACTTGAAGTATATTATCGGCTATATCCAGACGAATGGTCTCCGAACCTGGCTTTGCTACTACTCCAACTCTTTTTATCGATTGATATAGCAGCTCTGTGGGCAGGGTGATCTTGGTCTTAAAGCCCTCGGGTAGCACTCTTTTGTAATCCGGAAATTCTGCTTCAATCCTCTGAGTTACAACAAAGGTCTGATCCAAGATCAACCCCAATTTTTTGCCATCATAGGTTACCTGCATCTTATCTTCCTCTGAACCTGCCTCTATTATTCTCGAGATCTCTTTAACTGATCTTAAGGAAAGTAAAAATCCGATATAAGAAGTTTGGGTAGAAGTATCGAGCGTTGCTATCTCTTTCTCTGTTAGTGCCATGCGAAAACCATCTGCCGCTATTAATCTGAGTGTTTTTCCTTCTATTTCAACATAAACGCCATTTAAGTTTTTCATTACCTCATCGGTAGAAGCCGAAAACATAACCTTCTCAAACATATCTCTTAACATAACAGGGGAGAGAACGAATTCGAATTCAGGAGCAGGTGGCTTCAGCTCTGGAAAGTCTTCCACTTCCTGTGTAAACAATTCAAACTCACTTTTCTCACATGTGATCTTTACTCTTTTATTTTCCTCTTCTTCTATTTGCACTTCACTTTTGGGCAAATTTCTTACGATTTCCTCAATGATCCTTGCATCTATCAACACCTCTCCTGGTTCCTCGATCTCCACTTCTTTCGTAGAAGATCTGATCCATAACTCCTGGTCTGTAGCATCCAATATCAATCCATCTTCTCCAACAGTAAATTTTATGCAAGATAATGCTGGCTTGGGGGACCTGGACGACACTGCTCTTGCCACTAAAGAAATCAGGTGTGAGAACTTTTCCTGTCTGATCTTGAATCTCATAATCCACCTCCATCATTTACCTTCTATCTTTATATTAACATTATATAGCAATTAAGTACGGATTTCCACCAATATCGTACTCATAAGAATCGTGTTGCCTCATTTAATTTTCTATACGAAATTCATGTGGTTGCCTCATTGAGATTATATACGAAATCTTT
>WFSK01000066.1 GCA_015486095.1 Thermotogae bacterium | reverse complement strand
TTCACAATACTCGCACATCAAGATATGCTTTCTACAATAATTAAATAGGGCAAAGAAAATCATGATATAATCTAAGGTCAACAGAAATTGCTGTGCAGAAAGGAAGTCTTTGTAAGATGAAAACTTTCTTGGATTGTATACCTTGTTTTTTTACGCAAGCACTCAGGGCTACGAGGATGGTTACGAATGATGTTGAGGTGGCAAAGAGAGTTCTGGATGAGTTGGGGAAGAAGGTAAAGGATATATCCCTCGATAGTACCCCTCCAGAGATCGGGAAATACGTATACCATATGGTCAGTGAGATCACGGGGGAACCTGATCCTTTCAAGAGGGTTAAAAAAGAGCATATAGATAAGGCTTTGAGTTTGTACGATTCTCTAAAAGAACTCATCGAAAGATCTGAGGATAGGCTTTTAACTGCTGTTAAATTCGCAATAGCAGGCAATATAATCGATCTGGGTGCCGTTAAGGAGTTCGATATCGAAGATGAGATAAAAAGGATATCTGAGAGTGAATTTGCCATAAACGATTACGAGAAGTTTAGAAGATATCTTGAGAAGACTGATAGTGTCTTGTATTTAGGAGATAACGCGGGAGAAAGTGTCTTCGATAGAATACTCATAGAAGAGATGAAAAAACCCACGACGTATGTGGTTAGAGATGCCCCCATAATAAACGATGTAACGTATGAGGATGCTGTTGAATCTGGGATAGATAAGGTAGCCGATATCGTATCTTCGGGATCGGCTGCACCTGGAGTCGTTCTCAAACTTTGTAGCGATGAATTTAAAAAGCGCTTTCGAAGTGCAAAGTTCATAATAAGCAAAGGACAGGGTAACTACGAGGCCTTATCCAATGAAAAATATCCCATCTTTTTCTTGCTCAGGGCAAAATGTCCAGTTATTGCCAGGGATCTCGGTGTAAACGTAGGCGATGTCGTATTGAAGGGAGTGAATGTACGATGATAGGTTTTGGACCTGTTCCATCGAGGCGATTGGGACGCAGTTTAGGGATAAACAATATACCTGCAAAGATATGTAGTTATTCTTGCATTTATTGTCAATTGGGAAACACGATACGGGTCAGTGTTGAGAGGCAGAGTTTTTATCCCTCACATTTCGTATTCGAAGAGATAAGAAAAAAGGTCGAGGAAGTCAAGAGGAAAGGAGAAACTGTAGATTACTTGACCTTCGTACCGGATGGTGAGCCTACTTTAGATATAAACTTGGGAAAAGAGATCGAACTTCTGAAGGATTTGGGGATAAAGATCGCTATCATAACTAATGGATCGCTCATATATAGAGATGATGTAAAAGATGACCTGGCAAAGGCTGATCTGGTTTCCTTAAAGGTCGATGCCATTACAGAAGATGTATGGCGTAAGATCGATAGACCAGCAGACCTTCTAAAACACGAAGAGATCTTGAACGGCATGCTGGAGTTCGCCAGGCGCTTCGATAATACGCTTATTACGGAAACTATGTTCGTAGCGGGGATCAACGATAGTGAGAAAGAAATCGAGGATATAGCGAAGTTTTTGGGCAAACTCGCTCCAAATAAGGCATATATTGCCACCCCAACGAGACCTCCCGCTGAAGACTGGGTAAAACCCATCGATGAACGAGCAGCAAATCTGGCATATCAAGTGTTTGGCAAACAGATCGGGATGGAAAGGGTAGAATATCTCATGGGTTACGAAGGCAATGAATTTGCATCGGCGAATACTATCGAAGAAACCCTTCTCAGCATAACTGCAGTCCATCCTATGCGGGAAGAAGCGGTTAAGAAACTCCTGGATGAATCGAAGGTTGGCGATTGGAGTATTGTCGAAAGATTGATAGATGAGAGAAAGCTCATCGAATTGGACTACGAAGGACATAAGTTCTATATGAAAAAATTACCCGGAAGGACTTGACAGACCTCCGCTATGCATCCACTACTCCTTCTTTCTTCTCCAAGTGTTTCTCGATGTCTTTTATCTTCGATATCAACGCAGGATTATTGCCTTCTTTAAGCATAGATTCTATCTTTTTTAGAGAGTAGATCACCGTACTGCGTGTCCTGCTGAAGCCTTTAGCAATATCTTTTAAGGATATGTTCGAATTTTTCATTATATACATCGCTATCTGTCGGGCAAATGCCATCCTTCGCTTTCTCCCCAACATATTTTCTATCTTCATACCAAATTCTTCTGCGACTATCCTCTTTATGTACTCTACTTTCATCTGCAGCTGTGTTCGTGCTCCCTTTTTGCCATCTTCAGGTATGATGGAATTTATGATGTTGAGACAATTCCCAACAGTTATCTCCTGGCCTGTAAGGGAATTGAATGCGATGAGTCGTGTTATTATACCCTTTAATCTCCTTACATTCTTATCGGACCTCGTTATGATCTCCTGCAATATCTCGTCGGGTATCCCAACCTTTTCTCTCGTCACAAGAGATTTCAATATGGTATATCTTATCTCAGGTTCTGGAGGCATTATCTCCGCTATCAGCCCCATCTCGAACCTCGATACCAGCCTCTCTTGAAAATCACTCAGCTTTTGAGGCAGTCTATCCGAGGTTATGACTATCTGCTTTCTCAAATTGAACAGATCATTAAACGTGTGAAAGAATTCCTTCTGTATCCCATTTTTCCCCATGAGAAACTGAACATCGTCTACGAGGAGCATATCCACCTTTCTGTATTTGTCCCTGAAACTCATGATATCATCGGATTTTATCGCGCTTATCATATCGTTCATAAATCTTTCACTCGTCGTGTACAAGACCTTTAGATCCGGGTCGATCTCCAGAGCTTTTTGCCCTATGGCATGCATCAGATGTGTCTTACCCAAGCCTACACCTCCGAATATGAACAGAGGATTGTACTTTTCCCCAGGGAATTTGGCAACCTCCAAAGATGCCTTGTAAGCGAGTTCATTCGATTTACCCACGACGAAGGTATCGAAGGTGAGATCTCTGTTGAACTCGCAGAGTAACAAAGGCCTTTTCTTTATCACCTTTCTCTTGGTTTTAATATTCGATGATTCAGGCGATATCCCCTGTATCTTCAGTTTATAGGTGTATTTGGCCCCGAATAGTTCTTTTATCATCTCTTTGAATAGGGCATCGTATTTCTTTACAAGCCAATCTCTTATGAAGAGATTTGCAACGGTAAGGATAACCTCATTCTCCTGGATGCTTTCGAACCTTATCGTGTTAAACCACATTTCAAATATCTTACGAGGGATTCTCTCTTTTAGCCACTCATTGATCTGATGTCCTTCCATACCGAAGACCCCCATGCGTCTCTGAAGTTTATCCATAGCAAACTTATGATATCAGATCGAATTTTTAACTTCAATCAAAATTCTGTGATGATTTTTATAAGATTTCAACAACTCACAAAATGCTAATCCAAAAGAGGTTTTTCCGAACGTATAGATCATGTGATAAGATCGTATATGGATAGAAAAATACGAGGAGATGAAATATGTTTTTAGATAAGGTTAAGATATGGGTAAAAGGGGGAAAAGGTGGCGATGGAATGGTGAGTTTTCGAAGGGAGAAGTACGTCCCTAAGGGAGGACCGGATGGTGGTGATGGTGGAAAAGGTGGGGATGTGTATATCGTTGCAGAAGAGAAGGAAGATACCCTGATATATTTCAAATATAAGAAGAAGT
>WFSK01000065.1 GCA_015486095.1 Thermotogae bacterium | reverse complement strand
GAATTGAAGAAAATTCTCCATTAGGAAGTGAGAACGACGAATCCGGGTATAAGGTGGTTAAGGAAAAGGAATTCGAAGTAAAACCCATTTCTGTCGACGAAGCTATAATGCAAATGGAAATGCTCGGTCATAGTTTCTTTGTCTTCAGAGATTCCAAGACAGATAGAATAAACGTCCTTTATAAAAGAAAGGATGGTAATTACGGTTTGATAAAACCGGTAGAGTGAGTTTACATAAGAGTAGGTGGTGAGAAGATTGGTTATCTTGGAAAAGATAAACGAAGATCTGAAGAAAGCGATGAAATCTGGCAATAAAAGTGTAGTCAACGCACTCAGGATGCTGAAGAGTGCCATCAGGAAGATGGAAGTAGATAAGGGGATAACGGCATCGGAGGAAGATATATCGAATATTATCTTGAAGGAAGTTAAGATGAGAAAGGATGCAATAGAGAAGTATCGTAAAGGGGGAAGAACAGACCTTGCTGAAATAGAGGAAATGGAACTGAAGGTTTTAGAGAGTTATTTACCTCAACCCCTCGACGATAAGGAGTTAGAGAAGATAATCAGAGACACGATCCAAGAAGCAGGAGCCTCTAACATAACGGCGTTTCCAGAGGTGATGAGAAAAGTCATGGAGAAGGTGAAAGGGAGAGCTGATGGTAGCCACGTGAACAGGATGGTACGGGAAATGCTTTCCAACTGATCCTTCTGAAGGGCCGACGGATATGTCTTATGAAACCCTCTATAGAAAGTATAGACCCCAAAGGTTCGATGAGATCAAGGGCCAGTCTCATATAAAACGTCTCCTGAAGAATGCGATAATGGAGAATAAGATTGCTCATGCCTATCTCTTTGCTGGTCCAAGAGGGACTGGCAAAACGACTACTGCGCGTATCTTAGCTAAGGCGTTGAATTGCGAATCGCGAGATGGGTACGAACCGTGTAATAAATGTGAATCCTGTAGAAGGATAACGAATGGAAGCAGTTTGGATGTGATAGAAATGGATGCAGCATCCAATCGCGGTATAGATGAGGTCCGAAATATAAGAGAAAAGGTTAACTACGTACCGACGGAGGGGAAATATAAGGTATATATAATAGATGAGGTCCACATGCTTACACGGGAGGCTTTCAATGCCCTTTTGAAGACCCTGGAAGAGCCTCCTTCTCATGTCATATTCATCCTCGCCACAACGGAGATCGAAAAACTTCCGGAAACCATACTCTCGAGATGCCAGGTACTCGAGTTCAAACGTTTACCTTCGAAGATCATCATGGAATATCTGAATGAGGTAGCCGAAAAGGAAAAGATATCCATCTCCGAAGATGCTTTGAAGATGATATCCGATAAAGCCAATGGTTCGATGCGAGATGCGATATCGATACTGGAGCAGGTGTCAACGTACATTGCGGATAAAAAAGAGATCGATGTAGAAGATGTGATAGAGGTTTCTGGCGAGGTGAAAAGAGAGGTAATAGAGCGCTTCGTTGATATCGTGCTAAATGGAAGAGCAGAAGAATTGTTAAGAGAACTCGATGTTTTGTTCGAGAGTGGTAAGGATCCAGAGGCCTTCTTGACGAGTACCATTCTATTTATAGAAAGTGAGATAAGAACCTTGCTCAGTGGGTCTTCTAAAGCAGACTTGAAACCACTCGTAGCGCTGGGTAGAAAGCTAATGGATCTCGATAGAGAAATGAAATTTTTGGAAGACAAGAAGACTGCGATGACTTTATCTTTGCTTTCGTACATCTACTCTGCTCATCCAGAGAAAAAGATAATAGAAGAAAGGATAATGGAGCCGAAAGAAGAGAAGGTCGCCGAAGGTAGAGTGCCTGAAGAGTGGAAAAACTTTGTGGAATCCAATCTCAAAGAGGGAAGAATAGACATAGGGATACTGCTCGCTCAGGCAGATGTTCAGTTTGAAGGGAAGGATAAAGCGAAGGTAGAGTTCGATGAAAGCTCTCACTTCCTTTACGACACGTTTATAAGGGAGGAAATGGAGATAAAACAGATGTACAAGGATTTCGCTGGAATAGAGGTGAGCTTTACTCCCATACTCTCCTCTAAAAAGCTTTTGAACGAGGAAGACGAGATAGCGAAGTTGGTGAGAAAGGCCCAATTGCTGTTGGGTGGAGATGTTAAGATCGTTCGTAAAAGATAGCGGGATGAGGTGATTCAAGTGGCAAAGCGAAAGGGTTTTGGCAATATAGGTATGGGTGGTATAATGAAACAATTTCAAACGATGGCAAAGAACGTTCAAAAGGTTCAGGATGGTTTTAAGGAGATAGAAGTGGAAGGCAGTGCGGGAGGAGGCGCAGTCAAGATCGTTGCTACTTGTGATTATGTCGTGAAAAATGTTACAATATCCAGAGATGTGGTGGATCCAGAGGATGTGGAAATGTTAGAAGATTTGGTTCAAGCGGCTATCTCAGATCTCCTGGAAAAGATAAATGCGAGAAGAGAAGAAGAGATGAAGAATGCAACTGGTGGAATGAATCTACCTATAAACATATAAAAAGAGAGGTGTTGTTTTATGGCAAAGGTTAAAATCGGTATCAACGGTTTTGGAAGGATCGGAAGGTTGGTGTTAAGGGCGGCTTTAACGTATGGTAAAGAGAAGGACTTCGATTTCGTAGCGGTAAACGATATCACGGATGCGAAGACATTAGCACACCTGTTCAAATACGATTCCAACTTCGGTAAATTTCCGGGAGAAGTCGTTGCAAAGGAGAATGCCATAGTAATAGATGGTAAAGAGCTCAAGGTCCTTGCAGAAAGAGACCCTACCAAGCTGCCCTGGAAAGACCTCGGAGTGGATATAGTGGTGGAATCCACGGGAAGATTCACAAAGGTTGATGATTGTCGAAAACATCTTACCGCTGGAGCGAAAAAGGTAGTCTTAACCGCTCGATACAAGGGTGAGGGAGAAGACGCCGTGATGATAAACATAGGTATCAACGAGGAAGCTTACGTCCCCAGTAAACACAATATCATCTCCATGGCTTCCTGTACCACCAACAGTTTAACTCCTCTAATGAAGGTTATGCTAAAGGAGTTTGGAATAGAGAAGGCCTTGATGACCACGGTTCATTCTTACACGAACGATCAGAGAGTGCAGGATATGCCACACAAAGACCTGAGGAGAGCAAGGGCCGCCGCTGTTTCTATCATCCCAACCACAACCAACGCCGCCGTTGCTGTAACGCAGGTTATACCTGAACTGAAAGGTAAATTCGATGGAATGGCGATAAGAGTCCCCACTCCCTGTGCCTCCATATCTGACACCACTATCATAGTTAAGAGAAATACCACCGTAGAAGAGGTGAACAGCGTCTTAAAGAGATATTCTGAGGGTGAATTAAAGGGTATATTGGGATATACCGAAGAGCCTCTGGTATCTCATGACATCATAGGAACCACTTATTCTGCCATCGTAGATGCGCTATCGACAAGGGTCATGGATGGAAATATGGTAAAGGTCTTGACCTGGTACGATAACGAATGGGGCTATTCGAGCAGGATCGTGGATACGTTGGATTTAGTCGCGAGCAAGGAGTTGTGACCCTTATGGAGAAAATGTCTGTAAGAGACGTTGACCTCAAGGGAAAGAGAGTATTGATGAGAGCGGACTTCAACTGTCCGCTCGATGAAAAAACAGGGGAGGTTGCGGACGACAAGAGGATAAGAGCTGCCCTCGATACGATAAGGTATATATTGGATAACGGCGGTAAACTCATCTTGATGTCGCACCTTGGAAGGCCGAAAGGGAAGAGAGATCCAAAATACAGTTTGAAGCCCGTTGCTAAAAGACTGGGTGAGTTGTTGAATAAACCTGTAAAGATGATGGATGACACGATAGGTCCTGAGGTCGAAGAAGCGGTGAAACAGATGAGAGAAGGAGATGTGATCCTCCTCGAGAACACGAGATTCCATTCGGGTGAGACGAAGAACGATCCCGAATTCGCTAAAGAACTCGCAAAGTTAGGTGACATCCATGTAAACGATGCCTTTGGCACGGCTCACAGAGCGCATGCATCCAACGTTGGAGTTGCGAACTATCTGCCATCCGTTGCCGGGTTTCTGATGGAAAAAGAGATAAGATATCTCAGCAAGGTGGTGAGCAATCCGACTCATCCTTACGTGGTAATATTGGGTGGTGTTAAGGTATCCGACAAGATCGGTGTCATAAAGAATCTGATGAAAAAAGCGGATACGATCCTGATAGGTGGGGCGATGATGTTTACCTTTCTGAAGGCACTGGGTAAGGCCGTTGGAGACTCACTGGTCGAGGAAGATAAATTGGACTTAGCCCGTTCCATCATCGATGAAGCAAATGAGAAGAAAGTGGAACTGGTCCTGCCGATCGATTGCGTTATAGCTCAGGAGATGAAACAGAAGGCCGAAAGGAAGACGGTGGATATCGAAGAAGGTATACCCATGGGGTGGAAAGGATTCGATATAGGTCCGAAGACCGTTGAGCTCTTCAAAGAGAAGTTGCAAAATGCCAAAACCATCGTGTGGAATGGCCCTATGGGTGTCTTCGAGATAAAGGCGTTTTCCGACGGTACCCGTGCGATAGCGGAGACGCTCGCACAATCCGATGCCATGACCGTTATAGGAGGAGGGGATTCGGCTGCAGCGGTGGAGCGATTTGGCCTTGCGGATAAGATGTCGCACGTATCCACAGGTGGTGGAGCATCCCTCGAATTTTTAGAAGGCAAGGAGTTACCGGGTATAGCTTCCATAAAGGATAAAGAGGGTTGAGTCGATATGAGAAGGCTGTTAGTAGCGGGAAATTGGAAGATGAACAAGACGAATCGTGAAGCCGTTTCATTCGTCTCCGAACTCGTGGATAAAGTGAAGATGTTCAAGAGGTGTGAAATAGCCGTTTGTCCACCCTTCACCGCCCTCTCAGAGGTAGTGGAGATAACGAATGGAAGCAACATCGAAGTCGGGGCTCAGAACGTCTACCCGGCCGATAGCGGTGCATTTACCGGAGAAGTCTCTCCCCTTATGCTCAAAGATATAGGGGTAGATTACGTGATAATCGGACACTCGGAACGGAGAAAGTACTTCAAGGAAACGGATGAGTTCGTGAATCAAAAAGTTCATTCCGTGGTGGAGAAGGGATTGAAGGTCATACTCTGCATAGGTGAAACTCTCGAGGAGCGACAAGCGAATAAAACGTTCGACGTTGTCAAGCGAGAACTCGTGGGAGGATTAAAGGGGATAACGGCATCACAACTCGAAAACATCGTCATAGCTTATGAACCCATATGGGCAATAGGTACGGGAATAACTGCTACTCCAGAACAGGCAGAAGAGGTGATTTCCTTCATTCGCAGCGAGATCACAAAACTCTATGATAACGAAGTGGCACAGAATTTCAGAATACTCTATGGAGGAAGTATAAAGCCCGATAATTTCGAGGCAATTGTTGCCGAAGAGGATATAGATGGAGGATTGGTAGGAGGAGCGAGTCTTAAGGTGGATTCTTTTGCCAGACTCGTGGAGATAGCAGAAGAAAGGCAGGCATAATGGATATGGTTGTTAAATGTGGTAGAGATATTGAGAGATTAAAAGAGATCTCTAAGGAGGTCAGAAAAGATATCATAGAGATGACGTATACAGCCCACTCTGGCCATCCCGGTGGTAGCCTTTCGGCCGTGGAGATCCTCGTGTCTCTTTATTTCTCTGAGTTGAACCAATCTCCAGAAACGGTAGATTCACCCGATAGAGATAGATTTGTGCTCTCAAAGGGGCATATTACCCCTGCCTTTTATTCCGTTCTCTCACACGCCGGTTACATCCCCCATGAAGAACTGAAGACCTTTAGAAAGATAGATTCGAGGCTCCAGGGGCACCCCGCGAGTGCAAAACTAAAAGGAGTTGAAGTCTCTACGGGCTCTCTTGGTCAGGGGCTTTCGGTTGCCATCGGTATGGCGCTCGCCGGAAAGCTCGATAAACGGGATTATCATGTCTATTGTCTCGTTGGCGATGGCGAGATGGAAGAGGGCCAGATCTGGGAGGCAATGATGTTCGCAGGGAACCGTCATCTGAACAATCTAACCCTCTTTTTGGACTACAACGGTCTTCAAATAGATGGTGAGGTAGCAAAGATAAACGATATCGCTCCCATAATCAGCAAATTCGAGGCATTCAAATGGCATACGATCGAGATAAACGGTCATGACTTCGCACAGATATTCAAGGCAATAGATGAGGCAAAGAGCCAAGATACACAACCGACTGCCATAATCGCTCATACGATAAAGGGAAAGGGAGTATCTTACATGGAAAATGCGTACGAATGGCATGGTAAGGCTCCCGGTGAGGAATTGTATAAACAGGCGATGAAGGAGTTGACTGCAAATGACTGAGATGGCGACGAGAGATGCTTACGGTAAGGCATTAGTTGAATTGGGAGAGAAGGATAAAAATATCTGCGCCTTGAGTGCAGACCTGGCAGAATCTACGAGAACAGCGAAATTCGAGGCGAGGTTTCCGGAAAGACACTTCGACGTTGGAATAGCCGAAGCGAATATGATAGGCATAGCCGCTGGATTGGCATCTTGTGGAAAGATCCCTTTCGCTTCTACCTTTGCCGTCTTTGCCCCTGGAAGGTGCTACGATCAGATAAGGATGTCCGTTGCCTACTCGGAGAAGAACGTCAAGATCGTTTCCACCCATGGAGGCATAACAGTGGGGGAAGATGGGGCTTCCCATCAGGCTTGTGAAGACATCGCTCTGATGAGAGTTCTGCCGAACATGAGAGTTGTAGTCCCGGCGGACGCCGTTGAGACGGAAAAGGTGATAAAGAAGATCGCATATATCCCCGGGCCATTCTACGTTAGACTCGGCAGAGCCAAGGTCCCTGTGATATTCGATGATACATACGAATTCAAATTGGGAAAAGGAAAGATAT
>WFSK01000064.1 GCA_015486095.1 Thermotogae bacterium | reverse complement strand
TATCCATCCCACTCTTCGAACTCATTTTCGATACCAAAGTAATTGAGGATAGCATCTCTTATCCTCATGCTTGCCCTTCCATCCCCAAAAGGGTTTTTTACCTTTTTAGACATAGAATCGTAGAATTCTTCATCTTCTATCAGCCTCACCGCATTTTCGTATATCTTGTCCGTCGATGTCCCTACCAATCGAACACTTCCACATCCCACAGCCTCCTGCCTTTCAGTGGTTTCTCGGAGGACGAGTACAGGTTTCTTAAAAGTAGGGGCTTCTTCCTGTATTCCACCTGAATCGCTCAATATGAAAAACGCCCTCGCCATGAGATTGGAAAAAGTAATGTAATCTAAAGGAGGTGTCAGATACACGTTTGGCTCGTTGGAGAGCTTCGAATATACACATTCTCTAACCGACGGATTCAGATGCACAGGATAGGCGAAGCTGATTTCAGGATATCTTCGAGCGAGAAGAAGGATCGCATCGCATATGTCTTCGAGAGGCTTTCCCCAATTCTCTCGCCTGTGGGCAGTGATCAATACAACCTTTTTGTTCGATTCGAAAATAGGTCGCAATTCTGGAGGAGGTGTAAATGGCTTTTTCAAAACCATTACAAGTGCGTCGACGACTGTGTTGCCAGTAACATATATGTTCTCCTCAGGGACTCCTTCTCTCAAAAGAGATATCTTATTGCCAGGAAGGGGAGCGAAATGAATATCGGCGAGGACTCCTGTTATCTTCCTGTTCATCTCCTCGGGAAAGGGATGATATTTATTCCCAGTTCTCAGACCTGCCTCAACATGTCCAACTACGATACGATAATAAAATGAGATCAAGGCTCCCATAGCAGTGCTGGTCGTGTCGCCTTGAACGAGTACGAGATCGAATTTCGTATCCGAAAAGACCTTATCGAGAGCAGATATGAGGTTTATAGTCAATTGAGGAAGGGTTTGTCTTTCCTTCATAACGTTTAAGTCATAATCTGGCTTGATATCGAATACCTTGAGGACATCATCCAACATCGAACGATGTTGTGCCGTAGAGATAGTAGTTAGAGAGAATCTATCATCTCGTTCTAAGGTCTTAACCACAGGAGCCATCTTTATCGCATCTGGCCTGGTACCGAAAATCACTGCAGTTTTGATGGGCATGGATTCCCCCTCCTAAGCCTCCTTCTCTTTGAATTCGAGAGCCTGAATTGTGTAGAGTGTATAGTACATCCCTTTTAATTTCATCAATTCTTCATGAGTTCCCCTTTCGACTATTCTCCCCTTGTCTATCACTATTATTTTATCGGCATCCCTGATGGTGGACAATCTATGAGCTATTATTATGGATGTCCTCCCCTTCATCAATTGCTTCATTGCCTTTTGGATCAGCACCTCTGTTTCGGGGTCTATACTCGCCGTGGCTTCATCCAGGACCAGAATCTGCGGATCATATGCAAGGGCACGAGCAAAAGATATGAGTTGCCTTTGCCCTACCGATAGAGTAGCACCCCGTTCTCTTATCGGTTCATCATAACCATTGGCCAATCGTTTTATGAATTCATCGGCCCCTACATCCTTCGCACATTCCTCGATCTTTCCATCGGATATCTCTGAATTTCCTAATCGGATGTTATACCTTACATTTCCCATGAACAAGAAGACATCTTGTAAAACTATTGCCATATGCCTCCGAATTTCTCTCTTTTCATAATTCCTGATATCGATACCATCTATGAGTATCCTTCCTTTGTCTACATCGTAAAACCTGAAGAGTAGATTCATAAGAGATGTCTTACCCGCCCCTGTCGCACCTACTATTGCAAGTGTTTGGCCCGCCCGCACATCAAAAGAGATGTCTTTGAGAACGTAATCATTATCGTTATATGCAAACCAGACATGCTCGAACTCGATATTCCCTTTCACTCCCTTGACTTTTATAGGATATCTCGGCTCAGGGATCACCTCTCTTGTATCCAGAAGCTTAAAGATCCTTTCGCTCGATGCCATCGCTTGCTGCATGATATTGTATTTATTACTTAAATCCCTTATAGGTTCGAAAAATTGGTCTATATACTGAATGTATGCCAGAAGTACTCCTATCGTTAAAGTAGCCTTCAGTATCATATTTGCACTGAAGTAAAGTATGAGAGCCAACGTCGCGTTGAGGATAAAATCCACAGAAGGATAGAAAAGGCTATAGATCAGGATGCTCTTCAAATTTATCTTCAAGTAATCGTTGTTCAGATGAGCAAATCTCGACTTCGTCCTATTCTCTCTGTTGAAGACCTGGATGATGCTCATCCCCGAGATGGTTTCCTGAAGGAATGCATTCAGTTTCGCAAGTCTCCTCCTCGCTTCTCTATAGGTAATTCTTGCATATTTCCTGAATATAAAACTCGCAACAATGAGTATCGGTATAGATATATATGTCAGGATGGCAAGTTTTTTATTCAATAAGAACAGTATTACGATTATCCCTCCAAGTCGAAATATGTCTCCAACCAATGCTATGATCCCAGAGGTTATCATCTCGTTTATCGCCTGGACATCGTTGGTTACCCTCGTTACCAACCTACCTATTGGATTCCTATTGAAGAAAGAAAGAGAAAGACCCTGTA
>WFSK01000063.1 GCA_015486095.1 Thermotogae bacterium | reverse complement strand
CTCATACCTGCCTCGAAACAACGATAAGTTTACTTTGCAGCCGTTCACAACACTCGCACATCGAGATATACCTCCTACCTCATAGAGTTTAGTGGTGTGCATCGTTAATGTAAGTGAAGATGTTGCTCAACTGAGGGATATCACGTTGGACTGTGACGAGTGTCCTTCCTGCACGCAGTTATTTACCAATTGTCGGCAATTGAGGTTTGGGATAGTTCACTCAAGATATGTGTAATATTCTGCATTCGCCTTCTTCAGATCCTGCCAGAGTGCGTCGATATTTTCTATTCCCGGACCCAGCGGATGTATTAACAGTGCTTTCTTCGCGTATGCTTCATCCCGCTTTACATATGCTTCGATCGTCAGTCTTTCAAAGGATTTTACAATGTGGATCAACCCTACGGTCTCTAACCTGGCAGCGCCTATCGATATAGAGGATGCTCCTCTAGCTCCGATCAAAGCTGGTATTTCCAGGACATAATCGACGGGGAGGTTGGAGACGGCAGCCCTATTCTTAACGTTCACTATATGAATACTATTCGCATCGTTGTATATATCCCTCATCAGCTCTACTGCTGCTGTGGAATACATAGACCCACCGCGTTCTTCGAGCAATTTCGGTTTCTCCCTCAAATTTGGATCGGCATATAACTTCAAGAGTTCTCCTTCTATTTCTTTAACCACCTTTCCTCTGCATCCTTTCCCTCTAAGATCTTCCATCTCTCTTTCATACATCGTCTTGGTCATATAATAGTAACGTAGATATGGGTTAGGTATTAGACCAAGGGTATTGATGAACTCGTAAGGGAAATCGGTCTTAGGTATATTCTTCATTTCCAACTTCATCTTATCCCACAAAGCCTCAGTTATATCTTTGCCATTGAGATAAACGTTTTCCAACCAGCTCAAGTGATTTAGTCCGTAATATTTCAGGAAGAGTGCCTTACGCTCTCCTCCGATCCTATCGGCGATCTCTTGAAGCAGATTTATCGGTATATTGCACAGGCCTATACATCTTTCATAACCGAGGTAATTTATTATGAATTCTGACATCATGCCGGATGGGTTGGTGAAATTCACTATGAAGGCATCGGGGGATAGTCTCTTTACCAGGTTAACATATCTTTCGATCATCGGCATGCCTCTTAAGGCACAGGCAAAGCCCCCAATACCTGTCGTTTCCTGCCCTATTAAACCGTATTTCAATGGTATTTCCTCATCACTTATCCTGCCTTCCAAAAAACCTGGCCTGAACTGAAATATCACGAATTTAGAATCTCTTATTGCTTCTTCGGGGTTCAAAGTAGCCTTCAATTCTATCTTTACTCGTGAGTATTCTATCATTCTATTCGCCAGACCAGCGACCAGATCGAGTTTTTTTCTTCCTTCTTCCACATCCAAAAGATACACCGTATCGACCGGAAACTCTTCATGAAATCTTATGAATCCTTCTATCAATTCCGGTGTATAGGTACTTCCACCACCGATAACACAGACCTTCATATCTTCTCTCTCCTTTCCATATACGTATTTATGATCCGTTCTGCTAACTCATCGGTTAATCTAACTCCTGCTCTCTCGAAGGCATAGAATAAAGCGCCTACTACCGGATCGTACTCCGGAATGATCATCTTCACATTATATCGTTGTTTCAAAGCGGACTCTATCATCCCAATAAAGGGTTGATACCGAGCCTTGAATACAGAACCTTCCAAAACCAGCTTGAATCTATCTTCCTCCTGAAAAAGGGAATAATAGAATTCTCTTACTATTATCAAGATCTCCTTTACCAATTCCCAGGTTATTTCAAGTGCTACTCCATCACCAGCCTCTGCCGCCTCGAATAGGGCACCCACTACCTTACTGGCATCGAAAGAGTGATGTGCTCCCTTGTATTCTAACTCCATTACATCTTCTATTTCGTTTACACCCAACCGCTTTGGCACCAATTCGGTTAATAGTGAAGGATAGCCACGCCCATCTTTAGACCTCATAGCGGCACGGCAAGTTAAATATGCTATATACGAAGCACCCAAAGCATCCCCCAAAAGAATATCTAATCCCCCTATTCTTTTCCACTTTCCCTTGGAATTGCAAGCGAAATTCGTATTTCCGGTACCACAGGTTATCACCATTCCAATTCCATCTACAGTACCAGATTTCAGTGCTATCCAACCATCGTTATGAAAATCGAATTGCTTTATTCCGGTGTTATCCAACATCTTCTTTATGAGTTCGAAATCCCGGGGTCTGTCGGCACCTGCGATCCCGTAGTAGGCATAACGTATATCGTTGAGTGTAGCATTAACATTAGATAATAGCTTTTCTATACCCTTCTTTACCCTCTTCCTGGATTCGTCAATGCCGAGCGCTTGAAAATTCGCAGGACTACCGTAATATATGTTCTTAACGGTTCCATTTCTGTCCGCTAACGCATACAACGTCTTCGTGTTTCCCACGTCTACACCCAAGAAATATTCCATATACTACACCCCAATTTCAGGAAAGTATATATTCCCATACCTTTTCGAATGCTGCAACTACATCGTTTAGATATTCTTCATCTATCGTTGGATGGACCAAAAGGGTCAACAATCTTTCACCGAGTTTTTCTGCCGTAGGGCATAGTCCAACATCGTATTGGTAGTTTTTCTTCACACAGGAGTACGGCCAGGATGTATTCCCGTACGTGTTCTTTTCCTTGAACAGAGGTTGAAGATGAAGAGGCAAAGGATATCTTCTACTCACCTCTATTCCTTCGGCTTTCAAGGCATTTCTTATCCAATCTATATCCTTTCCCAATTCTTCTACATCGACCTTTACTATATATTTGTAGAAAACGTGTTTCCCCTTTACCGTTTCTTTTGGAGGATGTAGCCCCTTCAACTCAGATAGATACCTTGTAAGATAAGAGGCATTCTCCCTACGCCTTTCCACGTACTTATCCAGTTCTCTTAATTCATATAATCCGTAGGTAGCTTGAAATTCAGTGATCCTGTAATTATAGCCCAGAAATTCATGGACGTATTTTCTCTCTTCTCCTTTCTTTACCTCCATCTCGCCATGAGATTTTGCAACACGAACCTTCTCTGCAACATCTGAATCATCGGTTACGATCATTCCTCCCTCTCCAGCGGTCGTCATTATCTTGTCTTCCCAGAAGCTAAACGTGCCGACATGTCCAATGGAACCAATGTATTTACCGTTGTATTTAGCTCCATGGGCCTGGGCACAATCTTCTATAACCTTCAAGTCATATTTGTTTGCGATCCTCATTATTTCATCCATATCCGCTGGATTCCCATTCAAATGAACCACTATTATAGCTTTACTCTTATCCGTTATCTTCCTTTCCAAGTCGATTGGGCTCATCGTGTAGGTATCTTCATCGACATCCACGAAGATAGGAATGGCATTCTGCATCAGGATCGGAGTAGCGGATCCGATGAATGTGTGTGCTGGAACAAGGACTTCGTCACCGGGATTTACTCCAAGTGCGATCAAGGCGAGATGTATTGCCGATGTTCCATTGGATACCGGAATTCCATATTTCACTCCAAATTTATCTGCAAATGCAGTTCCAAATTCTTCTGCCCTTTGACCTGTGAGTTCGGAAAATCCTCCGTTTCTTAGAGTATTGAGTAATTCGTTTCCCATATTCTCATCAAAAACAGGCCATGGTGGGCATGGTTTGGTCCTAATAGGTTCTCCACCGAAGATGGCAAGCTCTCTTTCCATAAAAACCCCTCCTTCATCTTATCCTTTCAAAGCCCCTTTCGTTAGGCCTTGAATTATTTGCTTTTGAAGAAAAGTGAATAAGATCAACACAGGCAAAGTTATTGTAACACCTGCAGCGAATATGTAACTCCAATTGCTGAAATACTTTGTCCTGTAATCCAGAATTCCTACTGATACCGTCCTGGTTTGAGCGTTGGTGAGCACAGAGGCGAACAATACCTCGTTCCAGGCCTGCATAAAGGAGATTATGAATACCGCTGCCAAACCTGGTAAGAG
>WFSK01000062.1 GCA_015486095.1 Thermotogae bacterium | reverse complement strand
CGATGTTGACCCTTATCTTCTTACCGAATTGCCTCAACGCGTAGGAGGCATAACATCTGGTGTAACCGGTGAGTTCGACGAATTCATCCAGTATCTTTCCCTTCTCTTTCTTACTCGCCTTCTTGTACCTCTTGGATACCTCCCTTACAGCTGCCTTCCTCTCCTCGAGTTTGAGAGCCATATGCTTACCTCCTGATGAAAAATCAGTTTTTTCTGGCATCTCATTTCATCTCCCCATTTTATAATTTTTGTATAGATTTTTAAATGAGGCAACGATTCTGTTTCGTATAGATTTTTCGTGAGGCAATTCGGTATCTTGACACACTTCGAATTCAACTGTATAATACATGTAAATATAAGTAAAATTTCCTTACTGAACGATCACGCCGGAGGGAGGTGAGAGTGAGGAGCTATGATTCGTCTCTGTGTCTTATTGTAAACTTAAAATCCTTAGGAGGTGTAAAAACATGTTTGTAAGATCAAAGTGGGTAGTTGTGTGTCTGATCGCTTTGGTAATGATATTGAGTATCGGCATCGTGATAAATGGAGCTAAAAAGATAACTATAAGGGTGTGGTATCCAGATGAATTAGGGATAAAGCCTAAATATGTTGATCAGGCTGCAGCAGCGTTTAGAAAAGACTTCCCAAATGTGAATTTAGAAATAAGAAGGTTCAAGATGCCACCAAGGGATTTCAAGACTAAACTACTATTAGCTTTAGGTTCTGGCGAAGGTCCAGATGTGATTCATTTTTCGGGTGGTAGCAATATTGCAGAATTTGCAGATGCAGGATATATAGTTCCACTGGATAAGTATGTTAACTCCTGGCCCGATTGGTCTCAATATCCCGATGCCGTAAAAGGCGGCGTTACATATGAAGGACATGTATATGCCATTCCTTATGGACTCGATATGCGATGGCTGTACTACAACAAAAACATCTTTAGAGCAGTTGGATTGCCCGTTCCCTGGCAGCCGAAGAGCTGGAATGACATAATAAACGCTGCTATAGTCATCAAAGAAAGAGCTCCTGATAAGATTCCTTTCGCTCTTTATGCAGGTGTTGCGGGTTCTGGAGGAACGTTGGCTCACGCATTCCTTCCGTTGTTCTACGGTGCGGGAGGAAAGCTATATGACTCCAAAACCGGTAAGTGGATAGTCGACAGCCCTGCGTATCGCAAAACTCTGGAGTTCTATCGCGAAGTCTTCCTCAAATATAAATTATCACCACAAGAAGTAATGACTCTACCAAAACCATGGACAACCATGCGTAGAAAGATCGGAACCGGTGAACTGGGGATTCTCTACGAAGGTGGTTGGGTATATGGAGGCTATATTCACAACCTCGGACTTGAAAAGGCAAGGGAAACTGTAGGTTACGCTATGATGCCATCCGAACATGGCAAGTTTTTCTTCACCATTGGTGGCAGTGGCACAGTTTGGTACGTATGCTCTCAGTCGAAGCATCCAGAGCTTGCATGGGAATATATCAAGAGATTCAACAGCAAGGAGATAGTGGCTCATATCAACATAGAAGACCCCCATCCTGTGGCACGAATGGATTCAGCAAGCCTACCAGAATTCCAGGCACAAAAATACTTGGTAGATTGTACTAACGCGTTGAAATATGCTAAATTCCCACCTCTTCAACCAGAACTTACCAAGGTAACATATAGAATACAATTGCTAACGAGTAGAGTAGCTAGTGGAGAATTGACGATAGATGATGCTATGAAGAAATATATCAGTGAGATGAAATCTGATCTTGGTGCCGACAAAGTGGAGATCGTAAAATAAGCACTTGTGAGTGGGTAAGAGGTATCGCAATGCCTCTTACCCACATCAGAATGAGTGTGATATCGTGAGACGTTCCCGTTATCTCTTTTGGGGTTTCTTACCTGCAGGTATTCTGATAGTCTTGTTTTTTATAACCCCAGCTATATGGGGAGTTTATAGTAGCATGACTAATATGGCCTTAGTGGGTAAGGCTGCGCGACATCTGCAATTTATTGGCTTCCAAAATTATCTCAAGCTCATTACGGATAGTGCCTTTTTCACTGCCATAATGAACTCAGTTAAGTACGTTGTAGGCGGAGCAATAATTGGACAATTCCTATTAGGATTAGGCTTGGCGTTACTCTTAGAGTACACCGAGAAGAAGGGAATCAAGGGAGGAAATGTAGTATATGGTTTTGTGATGTTAGCTTGGTTAACACCTGCCCTCGTTTCCGGTTTTGAATGGGGAGCAATGTATGACTATTATTACGGAACATTGAACAATATTCTCAAGTTGCTCGGCTTATCGAAGATTAATTGGTTAGGGAAAACACCGATGTTAGCTGTTATAATTGCAAATATATGGCAGGGAACGGCTTTTAGCATGATGGTCTTCGATTCCGCATTGAAAACCATCCCAGTAGAGTTGTACGAAGCAGCGAAAATGGATGGAGCTTCTCATTGGCAATCGATTCGGTATATAACTTTACCTCTCATTAAGAACATTGCCATAATAGATCTCATCAACATTACAATGGTTACCTTTGGTGTATTCCTGATGATTATGGCTATAACGAATGGAGGTCCAGGAATGAAGACAACGACACTGAGTTTATATGCATATCGAGCAGCTTTTGAAAATTACAGAATAGGATACGGGTGCAGTATAGCAATGGTCTTATTAGCAATAAATCTGATATTTGGCTTTACTTATCTTAAGGTTCTAAAAAAGATTAGTTAAGGAGATAAAACTATGCAAAGAAAAGCACAATTGATCTTGGTTTATTTTATATTCATCGCTATTCTTATCTATTTCTCCTTACCTTCATTATGGCTTTTTCTATCTGTATTCAATGCGCATGCTGCACCATTCATCGAGATCCCCAAAAAGCCCACTCTCATCAATTTCGTGAAGGTATTCAAAGATTACAATTTCTCCACGTACCTATTCAACAGTGTTTTCGTTTCCACTATAACCATGATATTGGTTACTTTAACTGCTTCATTAGCGGGTTATTCTCTATCGAGATGGCAATCGAAATACAAGAATCATATCATATATTCTATATTGCTCCTTCGAACGATACCTACTTCTGCGACTATGATCCCCATTTATAGCCTAATGAGAACATTGCATCTGCGCAATAGCTATTTGGGTTTGATTCTAATTTACACTGCTGGTCAGCTCCCCTTCCTTATCTGGCTCATAGAACAATTCTTCGATACCATACCGCCTGAAATGGAAGAGGCTGCATGGATCGATGGTAGCTCTTATCTCAGGACGTTATTCTCCATAGTAATGCCAATAGCCAAACCCGGGATAGCTGTGATAGCCATATTATCTTTTCGAGCCGCCTGGAGCGAAAGTGTGTTAGTGTTAGTCCTTATTGACTCAGAACACTTGCAAACAATACCCAGGGCGTTCTATGAGGCTATAAGAACTATGGGAGGCTCATACATAGAGTATAGATACGAGATCGTCGCGACTATGGGACTATTTTTCCTACTCCCATTGATGATCATCTTCTTGATCACTCATAAATATTTCGTGAAAGGTATGTTAGGTGGTGCGATAAAATGAGATTGCCAAATTATAAGATCATACAGAATTACATCCTAAGTCTCATCGAAAAAAAGGATCTCCTCGATGATGATCAACTCCCTTCTGAGAATGAACTCTCTCATGAGTTTGGAGTCAGTCGGGTAACGGTTAGAAAGGCCTTGGATGAGCTGGTAGCGAAGGATATCCTTTACAGGGTTCAAGGCGTGGGAACTTTTGTCTCTCCAAAGCGAAATACAATTCGTAAATCGAAGTATATAGGAGTTATTCTTTCTTATTTCATTCAGGATTACATCACCATGGGTATATTGAAGGGTATAGAGGATTTTCTCAGCTGGACAGATTACAGTCCTATATTTCAATACATGAGAGAAGGGACGGGGACTGAGACTCAGAAGATCGAGAAGTTAAGGGAAAGAGGAATAAGAGCTTTTATCGTTATGCCAACTATTCAAAGCTTAAAAGACCCTGAAATAAAAGAATTGATCGAAAGCGGGGAACCCATCGTGTTTGTGGATAGAAAGGTAGAAGGTTTGGATGGGATCTCCGTTGAATCCGATAATTTCCGTGGTGGGTACGAGTGTGGTAAACATTTCTTATACCATAATGTTCATAAGATTCTTTTCATAGCATCCGAGTCGTTCAAGATAAGTAGTGTGAGAGAGCGATATGAAGGTTTAATAAAAGGGCTTAAATCGAAGATACCAGCTGAATATCTGATCTTCGAGAGCACCAATATAGATGATATGGACTTAACTCCTGCCTTAGAAAAGATAAAAAGAGATTCAATAGATGGTGTGTTCTGTTGCAACGATATCATCGCATTCAGGATGATCAACTTGATGAAGTTGAACGGAATAGATGTACCAGAAGATGTCAAGGTTATCGGCTTTGACGATAGAGATATAAGTAAATATGCCCTCCCTTCTCTGACCACGATACGGCAACACCCTCAGAAAATGGGTTATCAGGCTGCCAGTGTACTGCTTTCTCTACTTTCAGGGAATCTCTCACTCGATTCGAATACGATAAGGGTCCCCGTTGAGTTTAAAGTAAGAAAATCCTGTGGATGTTCTTCAGAAAGGAAGCAATATCATGGTTAAGAGAGGAATTCTTACGAGATCGGATTCAAAGAGTTTTTTAGATATTGATTTCGATGTCCCTTACGGCGTTGAATCTTTGATCCTATCTCTCAATTTTTCTCCCACTCACCTTCGGGATATGAATGTAACCAAAGACCTGATCTTCGATAGTATAGAAGAATACAAGAACGATGTAAAAGATGTGGCTCTCGAGAAACATAGAAGCGATCTGGATCGGATCGTAGAACGAATAACCGAACGGATATATCCCATAAGGAATCTCTTGAACTTTTCTGTATACGATCCCAGGGGTAGATTCAGGGGCCGTTGGGATTGGGGAAAGAAGACGGTTGTCGTTTCGGAAAGGATATCTTCTCCCGGGATGCTATCTGGCCCACTTTATCCCGGGAGATGGAAATTAGAATTAGAAGTTTTAGCCATAGTAACGGAT
>WFSK01000061.1 GCA_015486095.1 Thermotogae bacterium | reverse complement strand
ATGTTGACCCCCGTTCTCGATGGGACATTGTAGAGTATTATTGGCAGATCAGTCCTTTGGGCTATATACGAGAAGTGTTCTTTCAAGCCTCTTTGAGTAGATTTATTGTAATAAGGAGATACTATTAGAAGTCCGTCTGCACCATCTTTTTCGGCTATTTTGTTATTCTTTATGATCTTCTCCGTATCGTTCGTTCCCGTGCCTACGATTACTGGAATTTTCTTATTTGTCACTTCAACCACGGTCGATACTATCTTTTCCCTTTCGTATTCATTTATAGTTGGAGCCTCTCCCGTCGTCCCCAGCACGATCAGGGCATCAACATACCTTAGTTGAAATGAAACAAAGTCTTTTAAGGCCTGGTAATCAACTTCATAATCTTCCTTAAACGGTGTTATTATGGCAGTTCCTGTTCCTTTAAACACAAATATACCCCCTTTATACAAGCTTTTGTCGTTGCCAAAAACAACAAGATTATAGCATAAGAAAATCGGGCTCGCAAACGATTTAGGTACTACGTCAAACTGTGTTGATGAAGATCCAAACAAGACTTTTCTCTCCTTCAATTCAATCGCACCGGTTCGGTAGGAGGTATATCTCGATGTGCATCGTTGTGTAAGTGAAAATGTTGCTTGACTCAGGGGTATCACGTCGGACTGTGACGAGCGTCCTTCCTGCACGCCGTCACATTCGAAACCTCCTGTTTCTCACCGTCGTGATACTTCCCTTCGTCTTCACAACCACTTACAACACTCGCACATCGAGATATACCTCCTACCTCATGGAGTTTGATGGTGTGCATCGTCAGTGTAAGTGAACATGCTGCTCACTTCCGTTATCTTTCTTTTTCGCAAAGTCATATTGTTGTTTCGAGGCTGTTGTGAAAGCGTATGCGAAGATGAGGTTGAGTTTTGCAGCAGTGAGGAACAGGAGGTTTCAAAAGCATCAGCATACAGGGAGGGATGCTCGATGCGATCCGATGCAAAACCAACCGAATAGAGCATAGGGTACACTCATGCCTGCCTCTCAACAACGATAGTGATTTTGCCTCAATCACTCCATCAACTTTTTCTATTATACAGCCTTAAGATCTGGAATCGGGCTTCAATAAAGTGGTAAAATAAACATATGACTTCATAGAAAATAAATATATAACTGAGAAAGCAAGGTGAAAAGGCATTTTCTCATATAGCGAGTGACACACAGTATATATATTCTTGCTGGTCTGATTCTCCTACTCGGATTTATATTAGGAAGATTATTTCGTAAAGTAGGTTTAACCGAGGTTTTGGCATACCTGTTCGCAGGTTTTATTGTAGGGCCGATCTTACACTTCGATGTCCCTGAATATTTTGGCCCAATCACTACCTCGGTAACACTTGCTCTAGTAGGTTATATAGTAGGATTAACCTTCTCATTCGAATTTCTCAAAGTGATGGGAAAGAAGGTATTGATCATATTGATCGTAGAAGTGATCATAACTTCTCTTGTAGTCCTAGTCTTCGTATATCTGTTGACAAAAAATTTACCGCTTTCCATAATCCTTGCTTCTTTGGCTCCTGCAACTGCTCCAGCAGGTACGATTGCAGTGTTGAGAGACCTCAAAGCAAGAGGTACACTTACAAATGTGAGTATCGCCATCGTAGGGCTCGATGATGCAGCAGGAATTATCATATATGCAGTTGGAAGTGCGGGAACAAAGATGCTGCTTGGTGGAAGAATGACTCTTGCTACCTCTATTCTTCATCCGACGTGGGAAATCCTCGGTGCGGTAGTGCTTGGGTTAGGAATAGGGCTCGCTGTATCCTATATAACTAGGAAAATATATATAAGACCCGAACGTATTCTGGTAATTGACCTTGTGATCGCCTTGTTATCCTGGGGATTTGCAGATCTGCTCGGTGTCTCGACGATCCTTACGTGTATGATCGTTGGAACGGTTGTCATCAATTTCAGTGAGCATACCGGTAACCGTTCTAGGGAAACGATAGATAGGATCATGACTCCGTTATTCATTCTGTTCTTCGCCGTCATCGGTATGGAAATAGACTTTTCACGACTGTCTTCTCTATGGGCACTCGTGATCGTATACTGTATTGGTAGAAGTGTGGGTAAGATAATAGGTTGTGGCTTAGGTGGTATCCTATCCAGATCAGAATCGAAGATCACGAAATACCTTGGGATCGCACTACTCAATCAAGCGGGTGTTGCCGTAGGATTGGCTTTTCTTGCAGCTCAAGAATTATCGAAATATGGTTTAGGAAGCACGATAATCACACTCATGGCGACTACAACGGCTCTATTTCAAATTTTCTCTCCTCTTGGTACCCAATATGCTGTCAAAAAATCTGGAGAAGGAAAGATATAGTCGGTTGGTTTTGTATCGGAATGTATCGAGTGTTCGGTAGGAGGGATATCTCGATGTGCATCGTTGATGTGAACGAACACGTTGCTCGCTTTCGTCTAGCATATTGGTCAGCATTGAGCATTCTTCCTTGAATGCCGATGCACTCAAAACATCCTGTTTCTCGCCAATATGCTACCTTCCTCCAGCTTCGTAACCGTTCACAACACTCGCACATCGAGATATCCCTCCTACCGAAACTATGGGTTGAAAATGGTTGACTTTATTTATTAAATACCCAAGTGATAAAGGTGCAAAGCCCTATTGATGTAGAAATATATAATAGTAATATATCTGAGGAGGTTTTCGATGTTACGTGAATTGGGAAGAAATGTCTATGCGATCATAGGGAATAAAGGAGGGGCGAACTGTGGCTTTGTGATAACGAATGAAGGAGTTGTCGTAATAGACACCACATTATTCCCTTCCAAGGCCAGAGAAGTCTTAGAGAACATTCATATAATAACCTCAGAACCTGTGATATACGTTTTCAATACTCATTATCATGGTGAGCATATCTTCGGAAATGAGGTATTCAATGCTCCTGTGATCGCGAGTACGAAAACGCTCGAAATACTTCGTTCCGTAGCCGATTCCTATGTGAAGGAATACGTGGATAAGGATAAGGATCTGGCACCTCTCCTGAAGGATGTACACATCATCTTACCCAGTGTGACATTCAACAAGAAAAAAACCTTTACCTTTAGTAACAAACGATTAACGTTTGTCCATACAGGAGGACATACTCCTGATTCATCCTATGTCTTCATTGAGCCAGATAATGTTGTTTTTTCTGGAGATACGATTTCTGCAGGTTTGCATCCCCAGATCTGCAAGGATTCCAATATAGAGGATTGGAGAAGAGCGATCTTGAGCATCCGAAAGATATATCCTGAACATATAGTACCGGGTCATGGGTATGTATGCGGTGTTGAAGAGACAGATGCCATGTTGAATTACTTTTTGACCTTAAAGGATATAATGAAAGAGATAGAGCAGGAGAGCGATGTGGATAAAATATCACATCTTGAGGGTATCTCCGAGATATCGAATCGAGGTTTTCCCGAACTCTTCGTCTCCAATCTCAAGGTTCTTTTCTATCTGAAATATGGAAAGAAGTCGATCGAACACGCTTAAAGGTCATAAGAATTCTTCCACTTCTTCTAATGTTGGCATAGAAGGGATAGCACCCTTTCGAGTAGCAACGAGTCCAGCGGTAGCGTTGGCGAAGTGAAGAGTTTTATCGATATCCTCAAAACTGTTGTTGATAATACCATGTATCAAGCCACCCATAAAGGCATCTCCACAACCTGTTGTATCTATAACTCTCATTTTATATGCGGGGACTTCAAGAGTTTGACCATCGAGTATAGCAAAACATCCTTTATCACCAAGAGTTATCACTAAGAGTCGTTCACCGTAGTCGTATACTTTCTTTGCAGCCTCCCCGATCGTCAGATCAGGGAATATGTAGTGAAGATCTTGATCGCTCATCTTGATCACATCCACTTTGGATAAGATGTATTCGAGCAATTTCATATATTCACTTTTGTCCTTTATGAGATTTGGACGGATATTCGGATCGAAAGTAGTCAACATTCCAACAGATTTTGCCCTATCGAGGAGTGCGATGAGGGTTTCAGAAGTGGGAGACTTCAGTATAGGTATAGAACCGAAATGATACAATTTACCTTTCTCAAACGTTTTTAGATCCACTTCATCGATGCGAAGAAGCGAGTAGGAGGCCTTTTCATCAAAAAATTCAAAGTCTGGTCTTCCTTCCGGATCTATGGATACAAATGCCAGACAAGTTTTTGAAGATGAATCTCTAACCGTTAACGTTGTATCAACACCATTTTCCTCCAGGGTTCTCATCAAATAGTCTCCAAAGCTATCGGTACTCATTTTACCACAGAATGCTGTTTTAACACCGAGTCTTGAAAGTGAGACCGCTACATTGGCAACAGATCCCCCAGCATTCCTTTGAAACCGACTTGCGTCTTTTAGTTTTTTACCTGGTTCCAGAGATATAAAATCTATGAGAATCTCCCCTGCACATACAACATCAAACACTCTTCGATCTCCTATTCAATAACTTCTCATCTTTCCCTTAAGAACCCTTGTCAACGAAGCATACCAAGAATCACATAAGATGAAATATAAAACGCCCCATTCTCTACGAAAAACCATAAGGAAAATGGATAGCGAGGAGCTGAAAATATCTTCTTCCCTATAAAAATACCTATACTTCCTCCTAACAGATTGTAAAGGTAGAAATTCGCTTTATTCATTTCGAAGAGTCTATTATCCAGATAACACATAAAAAAACTTAAGCAGTTGATCAAAAAGGCGAACACGATCAGATTCATAATGAAATCATTTGCTACAAAAGGCTCAGCTCCTCTATTCTCCGCTCTTCACCAATTGCAATATGGCCCTTTCTGCACTATCTCCTCTACGAGGGCCTATTCTTATTATTCTCGTATAACCACCGTTTCTCTCCATGAATTCTTTCGCTATCTCATTGAACAATTTTTGCGTTACCCTTTTATTCTTTAGATATCTCAACACCTGACGGCGTGCATTTAAATCTCCTCGCTTCGCAAACGTGATCATCCGCTCTGCCAACCTTCTCGTCTCCTTCGCCCTCGATACTGTGGTAATTATACTCTTATGCTCAAACAATTCGACAGCTAAATTCGAAAGCATTGCCTTTCTGTGATCAGATGCTCTACCCAATCGCTTACCTTTAACTCTATGTCGCAATCTTATCCTCTCCCTTCTCCATTTTCATCTGCTAACTTCAAACCCATCTTCTCCAGAGCTTCTTTTATTTCTTCCAAGGATTTCTTACCAAGATTCCTCAAATTCAAGATCTCCTTTGAGCTTAACTTGCACAAAGCCTCTACAGTGAATATGTTAGAGCGTTTCAAGGCATTTATCGAACGAGAATTCAAATGGAGTTCCTCTATTGGTGTTTCTTCCTCTACAACCTCTACTACTTCTCTCTTCTCTTCGGGTTGTACTTCGACCCCCATAAACTCGCCTTCGTAAGTATCGGAGCAAAACAAAGTGATATAGTCCTCTAAGATCTTTGCTGCTTCCTTTAAGGCAGATAATGGCTCCACATTCTTTTTGGTCCATATCTCCAATATCAATCTATCGTAATTGGTCTTCTTGCCCACACGCGTGTTTTCAACATTAAAATTGACCCTTACGACAGGTGTAAAGACGGTATCTATCGGAATCATCTGAATATCATCTTCTACCTCACGTTCTATCGTAGGCCAGTAACCTTTACCATATTCTACGTAGAGTTCCATATGAACATCTGCATCTTCATTCGACATCGCTATATGGAGATCTGGATTAGCGATCCTTACCCCAGTGGGACATTGGATATCTCCAGCCCTTATTTCTCCCTTACCCTTCTTATCAATGATAAGGACTTGTGGGAGATCTTCTGGGTCATCCACACTTATCTGAAGTTGCTTTATATTCAATATGATCTCCGTTAGATCTTCTTTAACCCCTTTCAAAGAAGTAAATTCGTGATATTTATCACGCACTTTTATCTTAGTCACTGCAGGAGCAAAAATAGACGAGAGTAAAACTCTTCTAAGAGCATTCCCTATGGTCAATCCATATCCTCTCTCCAATGGTTGAATCACGAATCGTGCGTATTTGTACCTCCCGTTCTCCCTGTTCTCTTCGATCAAGATCCTTTCCGGTTTGACCAAATTCATCACAAAGCCTCCTTAAGGAAAATAATGTCATCACTTAGAATAGAGCTCGACCACATGTCGTATGTTTATAGGCAAGGCTGCTTCCTCTAAAGTAGGAGCATGATCGAACCTTCCGCTAAATTTATCCAGATCTACTTCTACCCAAGAAGGCATCTGGCGTTCCTTAGCTACTTCCAATATCTCCTTAAAAATAGGAGAATTCCTCTTATTTTCTCTTACTTCGATAATATCATCGGGCTTAACCTGATAAGAAGGTATACTTACCTTTCTTCCATTAACATTGAAATGCCCATGTCTAACTAACTGACGCGCTTGTGCTCTCGAAAGAGCAAAACCCATCCTATAAACGACATTATCTAATCGGGATTCCACCATTTTGACCAAGATCTCTGCGGTTACTCCTCTTTGCTTTGAAGCACGTTCGAAATAGTTTCTGAACTGCCTTTCTAATACCCCATACATCCTCTTCATAGTTTGTTTCTCTCTCAATTGAACACCGTATCTCGTGAGTTTTACCCTTCTTTGCCCATGCATACCAGGAGCATAGGATCTCCTGACAAATGGACATTTTTCAGAGTAACACTTGTCACCTTTTAAAAATAACTTTTTACCTTCTCTTCTACACAATTTGCATACTGCTTCTGTATATCTCGCCATATATTAACCTCCTTTTTCGCAGGACTAAAAATTCTTCTTTTTCTTCGGTCTACAACCATTATGTGGGACAGGGGTTACGTCCTTTATGTATAAGACCTCTAATCCTGCTGCCTGAAGGGAGCGAATAGCGGCTTCTCTGCCAGAACCAGGACCTTTAACTTCGACTGCTACTTTTTTCAATCCCATATCTAAGATCTCTTTCGCTACTTTAGTGGCAGCCAGCTGTGCGGCATATGGTGTCCCTTTCTTAGTACCTTTATATCCAATCGTGCCTCCGCTTGCCCAGGTTACAACGTTTCCCTCCGTGTCTGTAACCGATACTATCGTGTTGTTAAAAGATGACTTTATATGGACAACACCTTTTTCAAAATGTATCTTTTTCTTACTTTTCTTACCTATTTTTTTTCCT
>WFSK01000060.1 GCA_015486095.1 Thermotogae bacterium | reverse complement strand
GAGGCGGCCCAAAAGAAAGTGCCGTTGGAATGTGCTATGAATACGGCCTTTACATATTTTGAAAGACCCTATACAAAAAGATTTGGGAGGTGTTGTTTTTGAATAGAAAGTGCATATTCTTTATATATTTGATCTTGTTCTCACTCCTTCTTTGTAGTTCGGTATGGGCCTTCGATTTCAAAGCCTACGATAAGACTTTCGTCAAGGCAAGAAGTTATCATGATGTCAAAACTTTGAATACTTTACTTCAACAAGGTTTAGATTACTTGAAAGCCAATCCAGATGATAGTGAAATGCTATGGCGAGTAGGAAGATTGTATATGGAAATAGCATTGGAAGCGAAGAAGGGGAAAGAACATAAAAGATACCTTGAGACAGCCAGAAAATATGCTGAAAAATCGGTTAAATTGAATGATAATTCTGCAGATGCGCATTTCATATTAGGATCGATAATAGGCAGAATAGCTCAGTACGCTGGTATATTGAACAGCTTGTTCATGGTAGGAGATTTCGATAAGCATATATTGAAGGCAATAGAGTTGAATCCGAAGATGTATCATGCTTACATCGCTATGGGAATGAGGTATAGGGATACACCCTGGATAGTTGGTGGAAGCAAAAAGAAGGCTGAAAAGTATTTTTTAAAGGCAATAGAAATAGAACCGGGATATATAAATGCTTACTACGAATTGGCAGTTCTTTATGAGAAATGGGGTAAAAAGGATAAAGCAATAGTTTATTATGAAAAGATCCTTTCTATGCCTCTTCAGGAAGATTACATAGTCGAAGGTAAAACTTCCAAGGAGAATGCCAAAAAGGCTCTTGCAAAAATGGGTGTCAAATTATAAATGAAATTTGAGATACGTGGCATTATTCCAGCTATTCGTAATACAAAGTGCATAGATAAAGCGATAGATAGTGACCATAAGGTAGTGTTTTTGTTAACTGGCAACGTCCTGGACATACAAACATTGGTGGGTAAAGTAAAGAAAAACGGAAAGCGCGTTTTAGTAGACATAGATCTCATAAAAGGGATTGCTGGAGATGAATGGGGTATAAGGTACCTGAAGGACGTAGTGAAAGTCGATGGAATAATAAGTACAAAACAAAGCGCAATAGAGATCGCCAGAAAAGAGGACTTGATGAGCGTACAAAGGGTTTTCATCCTCGATTCTCAGGGACTTGCAAAAGCTATAACTTCCACTAAAAATTCTCATGCCGATTATATAGAAGTCCTTCCCGCTCCCGTGGTCTTTTATATCTGCGATGAGTTAAAAAGATTCAAGAACATTCTGATCGCAGGTGGCTTGGTAAGAACGAGAGAAACTGCAAAATCGATATTGGATAAAGGAATAGTAGCAGTAACTACGAGTTGTACAGCACTATGGACTGAGCAAATGCGCTAATTACCATACGAGGAAATTTGTATTCATTGAGAATTCTTGAATATAACTTTTTTCCGGTTCTTGATTCCTTTTGCTGCTGATGGCAGTCTTACATTCCCTACTCTTATCAATTCTAACAAGAGATCTTTTGGTAGAGAGGATATAATCCATATATCAGAAAGATGTATATATCCATCCTTCCTTACAGGGGCTTTCTGAAGAACCTTGTTGAGAGCTACATTATACCTTTCGTAATCTATCTTCAATTCATCCTTCTTTACTTCATTCATCTCTGGTGGCGGCGCTGGGACTTGAACCCAGGACAACACGGGTATGAACCGTGTGCTCTATCCATCTGAGCTACACCGCCAATGGTAGCGGGGGATGGATTCGAACCATCGACCTTTGGGTTATGAGCCCAACGAGCTACCTGACTGCTCCACCCCGCGTTATCATTCAGTGCCGAGGATCGGATTCGAACCGACACGAAGCCAAAGCTTCACCGAATTTTAAGTCCGATGCGTCTGCCAATTCCGCCACCTCGGCTACCAAGCATCTGCTCTTTACCATTTCACATAAAGATTATACACATGTTGTATCATAAAATCAAGTGAACGAAGGCTGTATGTCAAACTGTGTTGATGAAGAGGTAAACAAGACTTTTCTCTCCCTCAACAGTTCGGTAGGAGGCATACCTCATGGAGTTCAGTGGTGTGCATCGTCAATGTAAGTGATGATGTTGTTCGACCCCACTATTTCTTTATCAGTAAACCACTATCGTTGTTG
>WFSK01000059.1 GCA_015486095.1 Thermotogae bacterium | reverse complement strand
TAGAAGAGGCAAAATTTGATAATTTGGGAGTCTTCATATACTCCCCTCAGATAGGTACACCAGCCAGGGATTTTCCGAACAAGGTACCCCTATCGCTGTCTAAGAAGAGAAAAAGAGAGGTCGAAAATCTGCAAGATTCCGTAATTTCTTCCATCGTAGACAAACTTCTGGGAAAAACGATGAAGGTTATCACCGAAGGTTACGATGAAGATACCATCAGTGGCAGAACGTATAGGGATGCTCCTGAAATAGATGGAGTAGTCTTCTTCTACGATGATAGTGATGTAGATGCTGGAGAGTTCATAAACGTTAAGATAATGGAACGGATAGGAAATAGGGATGTGATAGGAGAGGTCCTGTGAAGACAACACTCGCTACGAAAGTTACGTTGACAAGATTGTTACTCGTACCAGTAATTCTTCTCTTAATGGCGATGAGAACACCAACGGGTCTTTTTTATGCAGAGATGGTCTTCATCATCGCTTCTTTAACGGACTGGCTGGATGGTTATTTGGCACGCACGCGTAATGAAGTTACGAATCTCGGTAAGTTCTTAGATCAAATAGTCGATAAATTGCTCATCGTTCCCATTATGATAGCGTTTGTCGCTTTGGGAGAATTGGTCTGGTGGTATGTCGTCGTAGTGGTAATGAGAGATACATGGGTGAGTGGCATGAGGATGGCAGCTGCAGCAAGTGATATGGTTATAGCAGCGAGTTCATGGGGTAAGTGGAAGACAGGCTCACAGATAGGTCTGTTGATCGTTCTCTTCACCAATTCGTCTATCTTGGGGGCAAAAGGTTTCATAGTCTTCCCGGGATGGTTCGTTTGGTTCTTCCTGCTGATCTCCCTGATTTTAACGCTCTATTCTGCCTGGGATTATACCTGGAAGGCAAGGAACGTGTTTTTAAGATAGGAGGTTAGGATGCGAGCGTTTATAGCTGTAGATGTGAGTGATGAAGTGAAGGCACTGGTGGAGAAGACGGAGAAGACCCTTGAGGAAAATGGTGTTCGAGCGAGATGGGTATCCAGAGATAACGTTCATATAACCTTGAGATTCATTGGAGAGATGGCCGAGCGGGATGTGGGTAAATTCAATGAGCATTTTTTACCTTTTATCTCCAATATTCCTTCGTTTGAATTCGTTGTTGGAGGATTGGGTACATTTCCTCTCAACAGACCTTCTCATCCCCGTATCATATGGCTCGGAGTGAAAGAAGGAAAAGAGCAATTGATAGAGATAGCAGGGGAAGTGAATAGGATACTTTCAGAGATAGGATATCCCTCTGAAGAAATGCTGAGTGTACCCCATATCACGGTAGGAAGAGTAAAATATATTCCAAAGAACGAGTGGTGGAAAGGAGTGAGCGAAACAGATATAAGAGTGAAAGTAGCGAATATCAAATTGTTCAGTTCTACTCTAACTCGTTCAGGCCCTATATACGAGTGTAAAATGGTATGGGACTTGAAATAGAAAGATCTAATTTGGCGTATAATATAATAATGAAGTGAGTAGAAAAAGGAGGTTGTGTAGATGAAATTGGAAGAAAACAAGGCAAAGGCACTGAACATCGCGATAAAAGAGATCGAAAAGAATTTCGGTAAGGGGTCCATAATGCGTTTGGGAGATGAAGAAGTTGTGAAAAATATATCGGTCATCCCCACGGGTTCGATTTCTTTAGATTATGCCACAGGTGTGGGAGGTTATCCAAGAGGAAGGATAATAGAGATATTTGGACCAGAATCCAGTGGTAAGACTACTCTGGCTCTCCATGCAATAGCTCAGGCACAGAAGATGGGTGGTGTGGCTGCCTTCGTAGATGCAGAACATGCCTTCGATCCTGTGTATTCTGAGAAATTGGGAGTGAATCTGAAAGACCTCTTGATCTCTCAACCCGATAGTGGGGAACAGGCACTCGAAATAGTAGATACCCTCATAAGGAGTAATGCAGTCGATATGGTAGTGATCGATTCCGTGGCCGCTTTAGTGCCGAGGGCAGAGATAGAGGGGAGTATGGGTGATACACAGGTAGGTTTACAGGCTCGCCTCATGTCTCAGGCTTTGAGAAAGTTGGCGAGTAACGTGGATAGGTCTAAAGCCGTTGTTATATTCATAAACCAGATAAGGATGACCATAGGAACATATGGGAATCCAGAGACGACGACGGGTGGTAGAGCTCTAAAATTCTATACCACACTCCGGCTCGATATCAGAAGGGGACAATCGATAAGGTCTGGAAATGAGATAGTGGGTGCCGAAACGACAGTGAAAGTCGTGAAGAACAAGGT
>WFSK01000058.1 GCA_015486095.1 Thermotogae bacterium | reverse complement strand
ATCTTATACCGTTCTTGCAGGGGGTAAGAGATTGAGAGCACTTCTCTCACTCGAAAGTGCAAAGTTATATGGGTTTAAAGATGGAGTGATAGATATCGCTTGTGCCGTAGAAATAATCCATGCCTTCTCTCTGATCCATGATGACCTCCCGATCATAGATGACGGGACGATGAGAAGAGGTAAACCTACCAATCACCTGATATTTGGACAAGATACTGCGCTGTTGGCCGGAGACGGATTGATATTTCTCGCCTTCGATCTGATATCATCTTCTGGATTAAAAGAATCCTCTGGAGTAAAATTATCGAATAGATTGGCGAAACTTTCTGGTATAGAAGGTATGGTTTTGGGGGAAATGCAAGATGTCGATTATGAGAAAAGAATAAAAAATGAAATTTCTGAAGACCAGATCATAAAGATGTATGCTTTGAAAACTGCCTCCCTTTTTCAATTCTCTCTTGGTGTGGGTCCCGTACTCAGAGAAGATGAAGAGGGGTTGAGAATCATGGATGATGTGGGTCTTCACTTTGGAATAGCATTCCAAATCGCAGATGATATCATAGATGTCGTTGAAGATGCTAATAACGTGGGAAAAGATGTCAAAAAGGATAAAACGAAGATGACTATCCTGAAGAAATATGATATAAGCGAAAGCAAAGGCATCCTGTTAAAACACTTAAAAAAGGCTTTGTCTTTGCTTTACAAGCATTTCGGTGAAAATGGAGATACAATTGCCTTTCTGATGAACGAATCTTTGAAGAAGGTGATATCGTGAGATGGCGAATAACTGTATTGACTATGATCATCTTTCTTATTGCCTTGAGTACGTTTGCTTCCTTAAAAGATGCGATAAATTATCTTACAAAGGAAGATTATCGAGATGCGCTTTCCATCCTGGATAGTGAAACTGTTGATGAACATAGAAATATTTTATTGAATACTGCTCTGATCTTTTATGAACGATCTCTTCTCTTGAAAGAGATAAAAAAGGCTCGTACATTCCTTGGTTTGGATTACATGGTCACTGGTATCAGTGAGATACAAAAGGGACTCACGAACTTGGGTAAGGATATAAACGATGATGAAAGCTGGAAGTCTTTTTCTCGTACTCTAAACAGAGTAGGAAGCGATTTTAAGGTCATCAAGGCAAAGATACTTATAAATGCTATCGAAAGCGATGATGCCACCTCCGTAGAAAGATATATAGCATCCAAGAAGTCAGATATATCAGCACATTACAAGAATATCCCTCCTTTGGATTACGATGAAAAGCCATTTGAAAAATATGTGGAGCTTTATAAGACTTACGGTAATTCAAAAAAGGGAAGAGAATACTTGAAGAGTGCCTTCAAGGTATACCTACCGTTGTTAGAAAAGAAAAGGATTGGGAATCTCTCCAGTCTGATGGGTAACGTACCAAATTCTGGGTATATATTAGATATGATCTTGGGCATAATACTCATATTCTTCTTGATCAAAGGTTTGATCAAAGGATTAACAAAAGAATTGGTCGGTTTGATAAGTCTTCTCGTATCCGTCATCATAGCTGCGAAGTTCTATCAACCTCTTACTGTTTATATTTTCAAGAATCCTGCTACCTGGCATTATGTCATTTCCTTTATCGTAATATTCATCTTGATCGAAATCCTCTTCGTGATCGTGTCCAAACTTTTAAGGGGTCTTCTAAAGGCAATAGGATTGAGATGGCTTGATAGATTGATTGGAGGAGGTATAGGGGTTATAGAAGGCTTGATAATCTGTCAGGTAATAATCCTCTTGCTCTCTATCCTTTCCATATCACCCTCGATAGCAGATATGATGAATTCATCGGTATTAGTTCCCTACGTTAAGATGTCAATGGGTGCTATTGTGAACGTAGTTCCTTCCAATTGGAAAGCATATCTGAGTATAATAAGTTGATAGTTGATTAAAAGGAGGATGAGCAAAATGATGGAAGTAGAAGAAAGGAATGGATTTTCGATCGTGAAGATCGAGGGAGAGATCGATCTATTCAATTCTCAAGACCTTAAAAGGGATATAGAGAATTTGATAAACGGTGGAAAGGTTAAGTTGATCTTGGATATGAACAAAGTTTCATACATCGACAGCTCAGGTTTAGGTGTATTGGTTGGCATAAACAAGCGAGTAAGGATGAGAGGGGGTTTTTTAAGATTAGTTGCTTTACCTCAGGATATAAAACACCTATTTGAGATAACAAAGCTCGATAAGGTTTTCAATATCTATCCTACCGTTGGGAGTGCAATGAAATGAAAGTAGTAATAGGAGCAGATCACGCTGGATATCTTTTAAAAGAAGAAATAATTTCTTATCTAAAACGTAAAGGATACGAACTCGTAGATGTAGGTACACATTCAACGGAAAGTGTGGATTATCCTGATATCGCTGCGAAGATCGCAAAAGCAATAATAAAAGATGGAATTCCATATGGTATAGGAATATGCGGTACAGGTTTAGGTATGGATATGGCATTGAACAAGTATAAGAGTATAAGGGCAGCTCTCTGTCTATATCCATATATGGCACAGATGTCCAAGCTCGATAACGACGCAAATGTTCTCGTTCTCGCTGGAAGGCTTACAGGAGTAGAATTATCACTCCAAATCGTTACTACTTTTTTTAACACCCCATTCTCAGGTATAGAAAGACATGCAAGAAGGGTGAAAAAAATAGATGAAATATCCATTTGATCTCGTTGTTTTAGACCTCGATGGAACCTTGTTAAACAGTCGAAAAGAAGTATCAGAAACAAATCTAAATGCTTTAAAAGCATTATTAGACCAGGGCTTGCATGTGACCCTTTCTACTGGTAGAGCGTATCCTTCTGCCAAAAAATATTTTACATATCTACCATTTGAGATCCCCGTGATCCTTCAAAATGGAGCTTTGATATACGTCCCAGAGAATGGGCAAATAATAAGAAAGATAGCATTGGATGGAAACTTAGCCAAACTCATAGTGCAGGAGATAAAGAAAAGAGAGCTCCGATACTTCGTTTTTGTGCACTTTTTCGAAGAACCAGATATGTTCACAGATACACAAATGTATGGAACACCATTCGATCCATACGTTCGCATGAATGAAAAAAGAATAGCAAAGGTAGAAAACGTAGAGGAGTATATAAGAAAAGAGGTTGCAGAAGTAGAAACGATATGCAGGAGAGAGGATATAAGAGGACTGATCGAGAGAATCTCACAGTACTCTCAGGCATTCAGTTCCATAGTAAGCTCCGAGATCGATGGAATGACCTTCTTGGAGTTCTTCGGTCCAGATTGCTCCAAGTCGAAGGCATTGTTTTACCTGCGAAGAGAATTAAATGTACCAATGGAAAGGATAGTTTTTATAGGAGATAATCTTAACGATATAGATATAATGGATGCTGTGGGTTTGAGCGTCTCTATGGCAAATGCCCCTGAAGAGGTAAAAAGACATGCCGATCTTGTTACCCTCGGCAACGACGAAGATGGAGTGGCATATGCCCTCAAGGAAATATTCAAGATATAGTGATGTAAAGCATTTAACAGTGGTGATGAAATATGGAGAAAAGATTGGAAATAGCAAAGAACATAATCATGGAGGGAAACGAGAAAAGAGGTTTAATGAGGCTTGTCTATTCGGGAGTACCCTCAGATATTGTTATGATTTCGAACAAGCAATTCCTGGAAAGAGAAAATGACATTGGACATATAGTTTACTATGCACTAAAAGAGGGGTTACCAGTATGATGAAAGAGGATTTGCTCTGTGAATGAAAAGAAATCGACTTTGAAATGCGATTTGAGGACATAAAAATTGACAGTATGAGAGGAACGACAGGGGTGCCAAATGATTAAAAAAAGATTTAATATTCTCATGATCATGTTGTTCTTATCTTTTTCTTGTAGCTATGTGATCTGGGCACGTTCCACACCATTCGAAGATATCGGGAAGACTTATTCTACACTTATAAATGAGTACGAGCGGGATACGAAAACATTCAAGGGATACATGAACGAAGATATAGCAAAAACACCTATACAAAGGATCGTCTATTACACCCTAAATCAGATGAACGATATCGCCTATTACAATCTCATTCGCGATAGGATGTTTGGGGTCTCCCGACAGGAAGGAGAATCTGCAAGGATAATCGATATGCCCTATCTATCGAAGATAGTCTTCGAGAACAGGCCATATCGCTCTCCCCTTTTCGATATCTCTTATGCCGCGTTTCTCGTTCACCTAAAGAACACTTTCGTATACAAAAAAGATAGTAGTGCCGACCTCGAGAGTTCTATTCTATTTTCCAATGT
>WFSK01000057.1 GCA_015486095.1 Thermotogae bacterium | reverse complement strand
CATTACCACTTTCATATCATGCTCGACTAAGGCTATCGTTACTTTGAATTCATCTCTGATCCTCTTTATGAAATCCATCAATTCTTCCGTTTCTTGTGGATTCATCCCAGCTGCAGGTTCATCCAGGAGCAGTAAAGAAGGCCCTGTTGCCAATGCCCTTACTATCTCCAACTTTCTTTGCAAGCCATAGGGCAGACCCCCTGCCTTCACCATCCTTACATCCCATAATTCGACTTTGTCCAACAGCTCTTCTGCCTCATTTATCATATGTCTTTCTTGACGGACATATCTTGGAAGTCCTAAAACGGCTTCAAATATGTTCGACTTCAATCTCAGATGGTGTGCTACCAATACGTTATCAAGTACAGTAAGGTCCCTGAACAACCTGATATTCTGAAATGTCCTCGATACTCCAAGTCCACAAATCACATTGGGTTTCAAACCGGTTATATCTTTGCCTTTCAAATATATCTTGCCTTTAGTCGGAGTATATTCCCCCGTTATCATATTGAATATCGTGGTTTTTCCGGCACCATTTGGACCTATCAATCCCCAGATCTCTAATGGTTTTAAAGAGATATAAAAGTCATCGACTGCGGTTAACCCACCAAATCGCATCGTTATGTGATCTGCTCTCAACACTTCATTCATCTTCCGCTTTTACCTCCTTTGGCTCAACATTCACTTGTTTCTCCTCGAGTCTTTTTGCAGGTTGCTTTTTTCTTCTAATTGTGAGTTTCTTGTATAGGATGTAGAACCAATCCCATGAGAACTCATTTCTACCCATTATTCCTCTTCTGTAAAAGAGCATAACTACGAGCATAAGGATAGAGAAGATAACCATTCTCATCCCAGGAATTCCAGGTATCGTCAATGGGCCTATTTTCATAGGAGCTTCAACGAATCTGAGCCACTCGCTTAAAAAGGCGAAAGAAATTGCCCCTATTATCGAACCCGTTATGCTACCTAAACCTCCTATGACTATCATTATCAAGATGTTGAAGGTGAGGAAAAACGAGAATGCCTTCGGATCTATGGCGGTTAAAAGATGTGCATATAAGGAACCTCCTATGCCGGCGAAGAATGCACCTATGATAAATGCCAATATCTTGTTCGTCGATAATCTGATGCCCATTGCCTCTGCAGCAACCTCATCCTCTCTTATCGCCTTAAGTGCTCTTCCGTAGCTGCTTGCAGTTAATCTTCCTATGAACACGATCGTAAAGACCGCCCATCCCCATGACCAGAATAGATTGGTATACGGAGGGATACCCTTCAAACCAAGTGCGCCATTTGTTATGCTCGGGAAATTATTGGCCAGCACGAATATGATCTGACTAAACCCCAAAGTAGCGATGGCGAGGTAATCTCCTTTTAACCTTAAGACAGGAGCACCTACTAAAAGACCGAATAGAGCGGCAGCTGCACCACCTATTAATGTAGCAGGTAAAAAACCTATCTGTATAGAATTAAGGGGATATATCAAAGGTTTGAGAAAGAAGATCATTTGCTTCTGATATATGGGCATGGTCAAAAGAGCCGCGGCGTAAGCACCAACTGCTGCAAATCCATTATGTCCCAAGGAAAATATACCTGTCGTTCCATTTATGAAGTTCAGACTAACTGCCCATATCACGTATATTGCCATGACGTTCAATATCCTCTTGGAAAAGGGATCCAGTTTCACATCTGCCCACCATAAAAGCAGAAAGAGAACTACTATAGCGATGAGATTCAAGATAGATTTTGTTCGTTTCGACAACATGGCACTACACCTTCTCTTCCATAGATTCTCCCATGATTCCAGTAGGTTTGACTATTAGAAATATTATGAATATCGAGAATGTAAATACATCTCTGAAGCCGCTCAAAGACGGAAATAAAGCAACGATCATTATCTCCATCACTCCCAGAAAAAAGCCCCCAAGAGCTGCTCCAAGTACATTTCCTATACCACCTATAACGGCTGCTATGAATGCCTTTAATCCTACCATGATGCCCATAAGAGGATATATAGATGGATATTTCATTGCGTACATAATACCTCCTATTGCAGCAAGCCCAGAACCAAGTGCAAATGTGAATCCTATGATTTTGTCTGCATCTACTCCCATCAATTTTGTGGTATCTATATCTCTTGAAAGGGCCCTCATCGCCATTCCGATCTTGGTCTTAAATAAAATCCATATCAACAATAATAGCGAAAGGATGGCTACTATCGGTATGACGAAGGTCAGGTTTTGTATTCGGATACCACCTATAAGACTCATCTTGTTGAGTTCTGGTAAGACTGGGAATGGCTTCGGTCTCCCTCCAAAAACGACTATGGCAAAGTTCTCGAGAAACAGCGATACCGCTATTGCAGTTATGAGTGCAGAAATACGTGGAGCATTTCTCAGGGGCTTGTATGCTATCCTGTCGATGAGGAAACCTACCAATGCGATCGCAATTACTGTTAAAGTGAAACTCACATACCAGGGCAAGAAAAGCAAACTTATTCCGTAGAAAGCAAAGTAGGTTGCCAGCATGAAGATGTCTCCATGGGCGAAGTTTATCAATCTCAATATTCCGTAGATCAAGGTATAACCTATGGCTATAAGTGCATACACACTTCCCAAAGATACACCATTCGCGAGATTCTGTAAAAAGAGCTGAATGTTCAAATCTCCCACCTCCCTACTTTTACCTCTGCGATCGTAGGCGAGGTGCGTGAAGATCGCAGAGAATTATTACCTATTACGGGTTTACAAAGCCTGCATAGACGAACTTTCCGTTTTCGACTTTCTTTATAACTGCTGATTTCGTGGGATCACCATGGTGTATGGTTATGATCCCTGTAGCACCCTTAAATCCCTTCGTGTTTTCCAATGCGTCTCTGATCTTTTGAGGGTCATCCGATCCTGCCCTCTGAATAGCATCTCTCAAGAGGAGATATGCGTCGAACGCAAGGGCTCCGAGTGCATCTGTATTCTTATGATATTTCTCGGTATAGGCCTTGACGAATTTGTCTGTCATTTCAGAGGCGGCCATCTTAGGATCGAAGTGAGTAGTGTAGTACAATCCTTCAACCGCCTTACCACCTATCTTTATCAACTCTGGTGCCTCTGCTCCATCTCCACAGAGTATATAACCTTTGAATCCCATCTGTCTTGCTTGCCTTGCCATCAGGGAGATCTCAGGATAGTAACCTGGGACATATAAGGCATCAGGATGTGTTGCCAGGGCAGCATTGAGTTGGGCTGTGAAGTCAACATCTCCGGTAACGTAAAAATATGTGCCTGTTATCTTTCCACCTAACTTCTTGAACGTCTTCTTGAAGAAATTGGCAAGACCTATAGAATAGTCTTGTGATACCTCTAATATGACGGCAACCTTTTTAACGCCAAGTTGTTTGTAGGCAAAGAGAGCAGCTGCTTTTCCCTGGAAAGGATCTGTAAAACAAACCCTAAATACGTACTTTTTACCCTGAGTTACGAGTGGATTGGTAGAAGCACTGGACACCATTGGAACATGTGCTCTTTCGGCAATAGGACCCGCTGCTAACGTGTTAGAACTGCAAATACAACCTATTATTGCCTTCACGTGTTCTTTCTCGATAAGCCTCGAAGCCACATTAGCTGCTTCAGTCTTATCACTCTTGTTGTCCATAAGGACTAATTCGATCTGTTTACCCAGAACCGTAGGATACATCTCGTGGGCCAATTTCAGCCCATCCCAACTCATCTGTCCAAATGCCGCAACTACTCCTGTCATTGGAAAATCTACCCCAATCTTGATCGTACCTGCTGAAAACACAAGAGTAGAAAAAACGACGATCGCCAATACGATCGACAAGAACTTTCGCATGCTACATCACCCCCATTTTTATAGAGCACCTCGCCCTTTTATTTAATATGTGGTATTTTACCATGAAGATCTGCAAACAACGCCAGTCAATGCCGTAAATATGGGTATTTTATTGACTTGACAAAGTAAACTACTTCTCAAAAGGTCTTTTTTTTGCTTCCAGGTTTTTCCAAAGGAATACCCCTTTTACACAGAGGACAATCAGATGGATCATATATATTTAGCTTCATCTTCAGAAGACTACGAAGCATCAAAAGGATCGGAGCTTCACTTCGATCAATTATCGAACCGCATCCTACCACTTTACCTCCAAGACCTTCGATCACATCTCTGACCTCGTAAACAGACCCACCAGTAGTAACAACATCTTCTATTATCAATACTTTCATTCCGGCTTGTATTGTAAAGCCTCTTCTCAACGTCATTTCTCCCTTTCCATTTCTCTCGGTGAAGACGAAGGGTTTATTGGCTTTCTTTGCCACTTCATAGCCAATTATGATGCCACCAAGTGCAGGTGATGCGATCAGATCGAAGTCAATATCCGAAAAGAGTGAACACAACGCTTTACCAAGTTTTTCGGCATACTCAGGATACATCAAGAGTAAGGCACATTGTATATATGTATCCGAATGCATTCCGGAGGATAACAAAAAATGCCCATATCGTATCGCACCTGTTTCTTCCAGCATCTTCATCAATTCTTCTCTATCCATATCTCTATCCTCCTTGTAAGGTACCAGGGAAAATCTTTTTTGACCATAACGATCTCATCTATTTATTACTATACATCTTCTTACGCGATGCACTCTTTTACCAATTGAATACCTCGCAAAAGGGCATCATCTATCTTGGTGATATCCTTTCCTCCTGCGTTTGCAAATGTGCGCCTACCTCCACCGCTGCCTCCTACCACTTTTGCCACTTCTCGTGCTATCTCTCCTGCATCCAATCTATCCGTGAGAGCATCTGGTACCTTTACGACGAAGGCAACCCTATCATTTATGTCAGAGGATAGAATGACAACAGTACTTTTCTCCTTTGTTGTGATGATATCAGCAAGTTCTTTTAATGACTCCATATCCAATTCTTTCATATGTTCTGCTACGATCTTTACGCCCTTCACTTCCTTGGCACCCTTTTCCAAAGTTTGTGCTATACGCGACATTTCCTTCGATCTAAATCGTTCGATCTCCTTTTCCTTAATCTCTAAATCCTTCAGAAGTGAGTTCACCTTATCCGAAAGTGTATCTATTGGAGTAGAAAGCAGATTCGCGATGATCTTCAATTCCCTTTCTTCTTTCAAAAACAATTCGTAGGCGATCT
>WFSK01000056.1 GCA_015486095.1 Thermotogae bacterium | reverse complement strand
TCATTATCATACTTTTGAGTTCATCGGTCTTCGCTTGTATCCTGCGATTTAAGACGTTCTGAGTTCTTGCTACTTCTCTGGCCAAGGAGCGTATCTTGACGTAATCGAAGATCGAGAAGGCCACAGAAAAACCAACAGCGATAGTGGCAACGGCTATGAGAAAGAGAGGATACACACTCAATGTAACCTTCTTTCTTTGAATCCTTCTATTCAATAACCGCTTTTCACCAGGTTGATAGATCATACTGGCTCCTGAGTTGCAAATAATTCCTGTACTTATCTATTATACTCCGCAATTTCTTCTTCGCCCTTTGTATAGAATTATCCACTGCTTTCCTCGTGGCGTTAGTCCTTTCTGATATTTCTTTGTAACTATAACCGTTGATAAATAACACATATATATCGTATTCACGTTTGGTCAATATCTCCCTCGCTTCTTTTAGAAACTTCTCGCTTATTATTTCGATAAGGACATCTTGAGAGATCTCCTCTCCAGAACCCATCATATCGAAAATAGGAACTTCATCGTCATCTTCTTCTACAATATAATCCATAGATACAGAATTAGACAGTACTTCATGCTTTTTTCTGTTGCAAAATGAAACGAAGGTCTGGATTTCCCCCTCTATACAAGTCCATACAAAGGAAGAGAAAGAACTCTTGCCAGGTTTATAATACAATGTGGCCTTTATCACACCGAACAATCCACTCTGTATGAGGTCCTCTCTCTCTGCGCCCACTGCAAAATATTTAGAGGCGATCTTGACGGCCATGGGATAGTATTTCTGAACCAACATCTGCATGCTGTTTATATCACCTTCCTGCGCCAATCTCACTAAATTCTCTTCTCTTTTCGCTCTCAAAGCGTATTTCGCAAGCATCTTTTTCTCGTGATATGAATTTTTCTTCCCTCATTACCTATCGTTGACAACACTCGCTATCTTCTTCAGCATCAATTCACCCTCCGTTGCTTTGATGCCAAGAGCTTTTGCTTTCTCTAACATCTCTCTCGCCTCTTTAAGCTTACCGAGTTTGAAATAGCAAAAACCTGCCCCCATGTACGCATACCCTTCCTCAGACCCTTCTATCACTTTGAGAAAATGCGTTAAAGCATCTTCATATTCTTCTACTTCGTAGAGGATCTCTGCTATCTCCAGAAAAAGTTCTTTATCTTTCATGCCCAATTTCTCTGCCTCTCGAAGATATTTCAAGCCTTCTACTATCATACCTTTCTCATGCATCAGGACCCCCATATTGTAATATGGCAATGGGAAATCCCTTTTGATATCGAGTGCCCTTTTGTAGTAACCCAAGCCTTTTTCCCAATCTCCCAGTTTGCACAATATGTTTCCGAGGTTATTATATGCTTGATACATCATAGGATCTAATCGCAATGCCTTCTCATAAAACATCTTGGCATCACTCAACTTGCCTTCCTTTTGAAGATCTACTGCAATATTGTAGTAATCCTCTGCTTCTTTCATAGATCACCAATCCCTTGGCATAGTTGTCACGATCGCATATATCAAATGCCTTGTGAAGTTTGCCTGATCGTATCGAAGTACCTTATATTCATTGACCAGGTATGGTTCTGCATCAAGTATAAATCTTCGGGTATTCTCAGAATCCCACCTATATACTTTAGTTAACAACCATTCGTCTCTCTTCCGCGCAGGATTCCAGAGTCTGACTTGAATACCAACTACTGGAACGAAGTTTTCTATGCGATAATCGGTTATCTTTCCCATTAAGATGGCATCTATTTTGTGCTTCTTTATCAATTCCCTTAACACGCCTTCATCGTCTTGCTTGATATCGAGTACTTCATCTCTACATTCCTGAGAAGGGAGCAAGTAGCGATCTTGCCGTGTGAAAGCATCGTAAAAACAATCGATAAGAAAGATAGAAAAAGCTTTGCTTTTCCAAGGATTATCGAATGGTAATACGAGGACTCTCTTGCTTGCAATCCTTATTCCTTTCCTTAAAACAACACCGGTATGTACTTGTTGAGTACAGGCAGAATACAGAAACATAAACAAGCTGATCACGATGAATAATAAAATATATCTCCTCATGGCCTTATGGGTAAATAATATATATAGTCCAGATGTGTTATATCCTTCCCCCTGTACACGACATTTATATCTCTCGTATTGGAATCGGGTATTATGAAATTCGTCTTAAATACGACCTCACTTACTTTACTATCAAGGGATTTCAATATGGAGGGGAGCATAGAAATATCCTTTATAAAACAACCATTTGTCCTATACAAGAATGTCTTTATCTCGGATATACGCTTTTGTACACCAACGATAATGGGTCTAATGTCATCTATTTTCATGATGAGGGCCAGCTTATCCTCACCGATCTTATTTATTAAAGTCTTCAATTCTTTCGAAGAGATGATGAGGATATTCTCACATCTCGTAGAGATGGCCTTCGTGATATCAGAAAGATTCGGTCTAACCTCTACGATATTTCCCAAAAGCGATATATTTCTCATCGAATCCATTAATTCCTTAACGTTCACCCTATTATTTTCGCTGTTCAATATCCTTATACCCATGGTCTTTTCCTCCACCTTTAGTATATCGCATCTCGTATTATTTTCCCATACCTGTAGGTCATACTTTGTCAAGCTGGTCGTCCTGTTAATGGCATTCGAAACCCTAACGTATAACTTCACCTTTGGAAAGCCCGATGGATCGATCCCAACGATCCAGGGAAGTTCACCTATTCCACTGTAGATGACATCGTAAGAATAAATCGAGTTAAGCCGTCTATACAAGCAGATCAACTGCTTATCGAAGATATGAAACGCACTTATTTCCTTTGGGGCATGAAGTTGGAGTATCCCAATCTCTTTTGAGAATGTGGCATTGTATACTATCATTCTTCCATCAGACCATAGTACAAAGACATCGTCTGAGTATGGAGAAACTTCTAACGATATAGGGACGACGTTCTTCTCGTGGATTAGAGTGTAAAAAAAATGGATACTTCGAGAATTAGTCTCGGTGTCGATCACGGCGATCCTCTTTTTGTTCATATCGATGACGTAGAGCAAAGATAAGTTTTTATTGAAAGATATATGCACCAGATTAGCAGTGTCTGAGAACGGATGAATGGTCTTCAGATGCAGAAATTGAGGTGAAAAGACTTCTATTACAGATCTTGCCTGATCCAGGATATATAGATCCCCATATCGATCGAGGGTAACATCTATCGGAGCGACCATAGGAGTTGAAATCCTTGTAATAACCTTCATATTATCTAATGGATCTAGGATAAAAGTATTGCCAGAATAATCGAGGACGATGAGCTTATCGTCTCGTGTTTTTCCCAATCTCGTGGGCAAGAAAGTACCTTTCAGGGGAATGATACTTTCTATAGATAGCGCTTGTGAAAGCTTAATAAGTGTCTTATTTGAATTATCCAAGCAATAAAAAGCCTTCCCTATTTTTACGATGTCTGTAGGAGTATAAAAATATTCTTTACCATTTATCATACCCTTTACTGTGGCTTCGATATGGACATCAGATTCAGTGGCGACAACCGAAGTAGCTTTAGAAAATACATTGATGAGTTCTAATGGCTCTATTCGCTGTGGCTCTATGAATAGGACATTTTTTAATTTCGTCTGTGCGGTGCTGAAGTTTCCTTCGGTCATCAGAATTCTTGCGTACATCAACCCCATGGATGATATATCTCTGAAGTATGCAATACCTGATAAAGCATCATTTAATATCTCCTTTGACTTCGAGATGTTTCCCTTCGACCAAAACTCCATAGCATCGTACATCTTTCTCCGTGTGATCGATTGAGGTTTAATGTAATCAACTGCGTAGGAGGATGAAATAAAGATCATAAAAAGGAAGAGAAATACAAAGATCGAATAGATTCTTCTCACCCACATCACCTATCAAACGAGAGGGTGGACTAATCATTAGCCCACCCGATATTTTTTACTTTACCCTTTCTCTCAAAGCCTTTCCCGGCCTAAACTTAGGCACCTTCTTAGCAGGGATCTTGATCTTCTTTCTGGTTTGAGGATTGATGCTATCTCTCGCCTTTCTCTTCTTGACCTCAAAGGTCCCAAAACCTATGAGTTGCACCTTTTCTCCTTTTGCTAATGCATCACTTACAGTGCTCAAGAATGCTTCTACTGCCACCTTTGAGTCTTTCTTCTTCATTCCTGTTGCTTTACTAACCTTATCAATTACATCTGTCTTGTTCATTCACCTCACCCCCTTTCGCAAAAGCCTATTTACAAGGCTTTTCAAGAATAAGATCGCTACATTTGCCTATTATAGCATCAACTTCTCAACTTTGCAATAGTTAGGCTTATTTCGACTATGTCAAGTAATGAGATGTGGGTATTTTGCATGCTCTATTCGGTAGGAGGCACATCAAGATATGTCTCCTACCGAACACTCGATGCGATCCGATGCAAAACCAACTGAATAGAGCATAGGGTAAGCTCACACCTGCCTCGAAACAACGATACGCTTTCGTAGGTACAAAATATGGAGTCGAGCAATGTCTTCGTTTATATTAGATGATGCACCTCAAGATATGCTTTCTACCGAATTTTTGATCGCTTCAACAACAGCTGTTGAACTTCCCCTGATAAAAGATGCCCTTCTGCCTGTTTTTACCGCAGTTTCCAGTATTTCATAGGCATTCATTCCATTGAGGATACCATATATGACCATAACATCGAATGCGTCTCCACATCCCAATAAGAAATTGCCACCCTTTGATACGGGTAATCGGTATTCCTCATTATTCTTGACATACATTCCTCCATCTGAACCAAGCTTTACAAATGCTTCTATCCCTATAGAATGATCGTCAGATATTACGCTATATTCTTCCGAATCTGGTAATATCAAGTCACAAAGTTCCAGATATTCCGTTTTCCATTCGAAGATAGGAGAAGGGTCTAAGATCACCATAATCCCAGATTTCTTCGCCCTTTTAGCGTATTCTTCGAACACATCACCACCGCACTCGAGTGTGGAAAAGAGTACTCGAGAATGCATATCTTCATACTCGGTAAGAAGATTAACACCTCGATAAACGGCAAGAACTTCTTTTTCATCCCGACAAACGAAAACACCACTCTTACCCTCTTTGACCCTCCCTACCTTTTCGAAAGGCCAGTCTATTCCAATGCTACCGTGAAAATATGTCTCGATGTTCAAAGCACGCAGGCCTACGAATACATTGTAGCCTGTTCCACCCGGCATCTCAAGCAGGTCTCTCGCATGTGTTTCTCCATAGAACAGGAGATCTCTGAAGACACCACCGACTACATCGACCTCATCATCATTTTTCTCCACGGGTTTCACCGAATGATCGCTTCACGGAATGGTATATCGGTGGGATCAAGAGAAATTGTATGAGCACACCAGGCGCTCCTACCGCAAAACTCAAAAGTATCGCAGTGATCGCCCTGAGATGGATGCCGATCATCGCTCCAATGACGTAATAACTCAATGAATATACGAGTCTTCCAGATATCAAGGAGATCGCCAAGTTAATGTAGATGTTGAATCCACGTGTTTCCAAATACCCAGATAAAAAGCCATATGTTGCCATTTCAAATGCCATGAAAAAGGCAATTGGAGGAAACAATGGAGGCATTCCGAATAGTAAACCACTTAGCGGCGCAGTAATTGCTCCTACTACCACCCCCACCCATGGACCTGTGAGGATACCAGCTATCAAAACTACAAGATGCAACGGCAGGAAGATACGTCCAAATTGTCCACCAAAAGAATGAATGACAACAGAAAGGACCAATCCAGTCGCAATGAATATTCCTCCATATGCAATACGCTTTGTATAACTCACTTAAAAACCCCCTTTCGCTTCACATTTAATGATCAAATTATCTGCATGACATACTTCTTCATAACCACTATGTCCCAATATCTTCTCTATATCCGATGTGTAAACTCCCCGTATCTTAGAAAGTTCGTCAGAAGAATAATTGGTTATACCATGAGCGATCACGGTATCTTTAAATGTGATCTCCACCGTATCTCCTTGAAAGAAATTACCTTCCACACGTATTACTCCGATAGGAAGTAAACTTTTGCCCTGCAGAATTGCTGTTCTTGCCCCTTTATCTACAAAGATCTTGCCAGATGGTTTTGCAACAAAACCTATCCAGGCTTTTTTTGCCCTCACAGTGGTGGACTTGGGAAATATAGTCCCAATTTTTTCACCATGTGCTATCCGAAGAACCGCATTTGGTATCCTTCCATTAGCTACCACAGCAGTTATACCAACATTTGATACTCTTTTCGCCGCTGCGATCTTCGTTTTTACTCCTCCTTGTCCCCAATGAGAATTTTCCATAGCGAGTAAAGGGAGGTGTTCATCGTATACAGAAATGAGACTGCCATCTTCAGCGAATACTCCATTCACGGATGTTAAAAGAATAAGTATATCTGCCATAGTTCCTATAGCTACATATGACGCAAGTGTATCATTATCTCCGACTCTGATCTCGTCAGTCGCAACTGTATCATTCTCGTTTATGATAGGTATAACACCGAATTCAGCAAGAGATATTAAGGTATTACGTATGTTCAAAAAACGCTTTCTATTATCGAAATCATCGCGTGTCACGAGTAATTGAGAGACATATTTCTTTCGTTCTCCAAATGCCGTAGAATAAGCCTTCATAAGCTCCACCTGCCCAATGGCGCAGAGAGCTTGTTTTTTAGAGATATCTTGAGGATATTTCACTTTCAATAATCCATATCCGCTAACATAGGCACCAGAACTTACCAAAATCACCTCGTTACCATTATCCGTAAGTGTAGAAATCTGGTTACAGAGATCCCGAATATAATCAACATCTATCCCAATGCCTCTTTTATTAAGGAGTAGGTTACTCCCGACCTTCACGACGATCTTCACTTTCTTATTTGTCCCTCTCCCAATATCACGTACTTATAGGTTGTGAGTTCGAATAAGCCAACTGGTCCACGAGCATGTAATCTCTGAGTACTTATCCCCATTTCGGCACCAAAACCAAATTGTCCCCCATCGGTGAAACGTGTAGAGGCATTTACGTAAACGGCAGAGGCATCTATTGCAGAGGTAAACTTCATGGCATTGGAATAATCGTTGGTAACGATGGCTTCAGAGTGTTTTGTCCCATATTTGGTTATGTGTTCTATCGCCTCGTCTATATCTTGAACACACTTAACGCCCAGGATGAGATCGAGATATTCCGTTGCCCAATCTTCTTCTGTTGCCGGTTTTATCTCTGGGATGATCTGTCTGGCTACTTCGCATCCTCGGAATTCCACTCCTTTTTCAGATAGCCTCTTGTAGAGTGAGGGTAAGAAGCTCTCACAGATCTTCTTATGAATGAGGATCTTTTCCACTGCATTGCATGTCCCAGGTCTTTGGGTTTTTGCGTTATCAATTATATCGAGAGCCATGCCCAGATCCGCCGTAGCATCTACGAATATATGGCAATTTCCGATGCCGGTTTCAAGAACAGGGACGGTTGAGTTTTTTGTGACAAAATCGATGAGTTGCTTTCCGCCTCTTGGAATGATCAGATCTAAAAGGGATTTCAAACGGATCATTTTCCCTACCGCCTCATGAGATGTGTCTTCGACCAACTCCACTGCATCTTCGGGCACATCGGTCTTCTCGATACCTTCCTTTATAGCCCGAACAAGCACTTCGTTAGTATTCTGTGCGGATGAGCTTCCTCTAAGAAGTATCGAATTTCCAGATTTAAGTGCGATAGTCGAGGTTTCGACAGTAACGTTTGGCCTTCCTTCGTATATGATACCTATGGCTCCTATAGGGACTCTTACTTTTGATATTCTCAGACCGTTTGGCATTGTCCAAGAAGCATCTGCATTCCCAACGGGGTCGCGCAACGCTATGAGGTCCTCTATAGAGTGTATCATTCCATCTATCCTCGAATCAGTTAACATCAGCCTGTCCACTAAGGATTCTTTCATCTTCCTTTTTCGTGCATATTTCACGTCGATGGCATTTGCCGCTAAGATCTTCTCTCTCATCTTCCAAATAGAATCTGCTATGGCATGCAATGCTTCATCTTTAACCTTTGTTGATATCTGTGCTAAAGATCTTTTTGCAATCGCAACCTTTTTAGCCTGTTCTTCGATATTCATCTTCACATGCCTCCTGATAATTCACAGGCCCTCTGATACGTATCGAAGATCGTTCGCATCAATATCCCCCGCAAACCGCTTTGTTCAAGCGAGTATATCCCCTCTATAGTAGTCCCAGCAGGAGATGTAACCAGATGACGTAGTTCACCAGGATGTTTTTGCTCTATTTCGAGTAATTCTGCCGACCCCTTTAACGTTTGTAATATGAGATCCATTGAGATCTCATAGGAAAGCCCCAACTTCATTCCTGCATCTACCAATGCCTCGACTATGACGAAAACAAAAGCTGGGCCACTACCACTTAAAGCTGTAACTGCTGAGAAGAGTTTTTCTTTCACTTCGACCAACTTCCCAAATGGGGAGAGTAGATCGTTTATGAACTTTTTATCATCACCGGTAAAAGAATCTTCGTAGGATACACCTACAACTCCCTGACCAATGGCGATTGGAATATTCGGCATGATCCTCACGATATGGGCATCTCGAAGATGAGATTTGATCTCGCTGATTCTAAGTCCTGTAACTGTACTGACAACATATTTGCAATTGAAATCGAGCGAATCGAGTTTGCTTAACAATATCTTGGCATCCTGAGGTTTAACTGCTATGAAGAGTATATCGAGAGAGTTTGGAAGCCGAGAGATATCCAATGCCGTTTGTGCCCCTCGTTCTTTAAATTTCTGGAGCTTCTGTTCATGCCTATCTACCAAAAACAATCGTTTTCCTTGTGCAGATAACAAGTCTGCTATTATAGAACCTATATTCCCTACTCCCACGATTCCTATGAGCATAACAAATCCCCCTTTCTGAATTCGTGTATAATTGTATCATGAAAATGGAGACATGGAATATCATACACCTGAATGAAATAGATTCGACGATGGATTATGTTAAGAGAAATATATCAGCACTTCCGGATAGGAGTGTAATCTGGGCCGATATGCAATACAAAGGAAGAGGACGTGGGAAAAATACTTGGTTATCTCCAAGGGGAGGTTTGTGGTTTTCAGTGGTGTTGAAGAGTAAAGATAATATGAACCCCTGGCATACGATGATGACCTTTTCTGTTGCATTAGTTAGAACTTTGAGAAGACATTCTGTAGATGCTTGGATAAAATGGCCCAACGACATATATGTTGAGAGGAAAAAGGTGGCGGGTATACTCGTTGAGAATGTTATAAAGGGGAAGCCCATTGCCCAGGTGGTAGGGATCGGTTTGAACGTTAATAATGATATAGATAGAACGATAAGCGATAAGGCAACTTCTCTCTTTCTTCAAATGGGAAAGCAAATTTCGTTAAGTGATCTGTTGATGACCATCTTAGATGAATACGATTCAACGGATTCAGAGGACATTTATGAACGATGGCTACGATTCTCCAGACTCCTCGGAATGGATGTAGAACTGGTAGATAACAGTGGAGTAATACATAATGGAAGGGTCGCAAACTTATTGATGGACGGTAGTATTGAATTGAGCGAAAAAGGGGATAAAAAGATATATAGAGCTGGATCACTGATCCTGGTTCACGAGGGTTTAGCCACAGAGATTCAGAGAAAAACATCGAAGATAGATGTGAGTAATTCACATATCGGTTAAGGTTCGTGGCAAATGATAGACACATACAATAATAATAAGATAAATGGAGGGGATTTTAGGTGAACAAGGATGCAACACGGATTTCTATCTTAGGATGCGGGCGTTGGGGTTCTGGTCTGGCATGGTATTCTGCATATCTCGGGTATAGTGTTATGCTTTGGGGCCGCGAGCTTTCTACAAGATGCCAGAGACTCGCGAAAACCCGCCAGAATGAGTATTTGCAATTACCCTCATCCGTTCTGGTAGAAACCTCTCTCGAACGAGCGTTGTCAGCAGATATAATTCTCATAGCCATCAAATCTCAGGGTTTACGAGCACTATGTAGGCAGATCAACCGATTCCCATTGAATGGAAAGAAATTCATCCTATGTATGAAAGGTTTGGAAGAGGATACGGGAAAGCGTTTATCAGAAGTATTTCGCGAGGAGATAGATCAGCCTGTTGAGTTAGCCGTCTGGCTTGGACCAGCACATGTGCAGGAACTCACTAATAATATACCTACTTGTATGGTAATGGCATCAGAGAAAGCTGAGCTTACCAGATATCTAGTGTCGAAGTTCGGCAGTGAGCTCATAAGATTCTATTACGGAAAGGATTTAATAGGAGCGGAGATAGGTGCCGCAGCGAAAAACGTAATGGGTATAGCAGCAGGTATGCTGGATGGGTTAGGACTCAGTAGTTTGAAAGGTCCATTGATGGCAAGAGGACCGAGGGAAATCTCTCGCCTCGTGAAGGCAATGGGAGGTGAAGAAATAACGGTCTACGGTCTAACGCATATAGGAGATTATGCAGCCACTCTATTTTCTCCCTACAGTCATAATCGCCAATTTGGCGAGACCTTTGTAAAAGGTAAGAGATTTGAAAAACTTGCTGAGGGGGTAACAACGGTAAAAGCATTAATTCACCTATCGAAACAATACAACGTTGAATTACCGATATGCGAAGCTGTAAATGAGATCATCGAGAAGAAAGAAGAACCCAAAGTAGTGTTGAAAAAACTTTTTTTTAGACCAACAAAATATGAATTTCTATGATATAATAAGATATCGATTTGAGTTGGAGGGTGTTAACGTGATCAAGGAGCTTAAAGCACTCGAAGAAAAGTTAGACATAATCTTTCGGCATTACGACAATATTTTGAAAGAAAACGAAAGGTTGAGAAGAGAACATGAGAGTTTGCATAGCACTATTGAAGGATTGCGCAAGGAAAATAAGAAACTAAGAGATAATCTGAATGCGGAAGAAAATAGGGTGAGAGATCTGATAAAGAAAGTAGAAGGAATAATATCGAATATAGGTGAAAGTGAAAAGAAGAGACAGGATGCTTTTATAGCAGGAAATAAGACTGATTCTGAAGTAACATAACTTTCTTGGGAAAAGGCAGGGTTTCTTTATGCAAAAACGCCATGTGGAGATGAGGATTGGAGATAAGACTTATCCTCTTAAAACCGATGAATCCGATGAAAGGCTTAGAGAGTTGGAGGATATAATAAACCTGTCTC
>WFSK01000055.1 GCA_015486095.1 Thermotogae bacterium | reverse complement strand
TTTCGTTATTCTATTTAAAATATAAAATGCTTTTTTCAATAATAGCTCTCTCAACGTATGCAACAAAATGTTATATTTTGTTGAACATTGCTATAGAATGCCTATTTTAGGCAATTCTCGATTTCTTCATCCGTTCCTTCAACGTATCCTCTATCTCTCAGAGCAAGGATGAATTTTTTCATAACTGCTTTATAAACTTTATTCGCCTTAAATCCACCGTATATATCTTTTAATATATCCAGTGATATCTTTGTAGATAACGCAGTTCTAATACGATTCTCAAGATCGGATTCATCTACAACCTTTTCGAGATTCGGTTTCTTCTCTTTCAAGATGTTCACCAGGCATCTCACGATGCTCCCCTTGTTTATCTTCTCTTTTTTCTTCAAGAATTGCCTATTTACCTTTATTATAGCGTGCATCTCGTTCAGGAAATTCAATTGCTCTACCGTGAAAGGAATACTCAATTTTAGCAAATTCTTTTTTGCTTTTTCTTGTTTTACAGCTAAATCCTTTTTTGCCATAAGCAAATCACCTCTTTAAAATTAAATTCTAATATTATTATAATACTTAATGATAAAATTGTAAAGTGATTTTGTCAAGATTTGAATATTCCGAATCTAAGTAAGATGGAATCGAGTGATATGTCTCATAGCTTGCTTTTTCAGTCGAGGAAAAGCTGTACAGTGGGAATTGGGGTTGATGTGATATAATTGAATCGATAAATGTTGGATAACGATACGATTATTCGTAGGGATGGGAGAATGTTTCAATAGTTTATTATGTATAACTGGGGTATAGCGATAGCATATATGTTTTTAATGTCCTTAGTTGCACATCAACCGGTGATAGAGATCGTGAGTACGGTAGTACTGATCGTGGGTGTTTTGCTATATCTCTGGTGGAGGAAGAAGAGAAAAAGAGTAGAGCTGTTGAGAAGTAACATGACGTCCTTTATGCCAATAAATTTGATCTTATTCTATGCGATCAGTTCGCTCGTATGGTTAGAATTCAATGGCAAAGGTTGGTGGTCTTTCTTCATCACCATATCCATCGCAAATGGGGTTCTAATAACCTTCGATCTCCTCGTACAGGTTTTAAAACCTGTTCTTCTACGAAAGATCATATCTACGCTTTGTATCCTTGCATATTGGTATATATTCTGGTACTTCGTGATGTCTCTGGTTCGGACGTTCAAACCAGAAAAGGTGTTCTTGATCAATACGGTGATAACACTTATACTGCTCTTTGAAATAGCGATCATGTTGACCAAGATCTGGAGGGGTGGTAAAGGTGTTCAACACAATGGGTAAGACACTCATAATATTTGGCGTAATACTTGCCGTTATTGGGATAGTAATGATATTCGGGGATAAGATTCCCTTCCTCGGCAAGCTACCAGGAGATATATTGATAAAGAAGAAGACCGTTACCATTTACATCCCTATAATAACCTGCATCTTGATAAGTGTTATCCTTACGATAATCTTGAATCTAATAGGACATTTCTTCAAATGATATTTAGCGCGAATTCCCACGAAGAAACAAGATACCCTACATAGCGGGAGGTGAAGGCTATGGCAATGGACCTAAGAATCAGGGTTAAGGAGATCATCGGAAACTGCCCTGTATACGAAGTCGGAGATGAATTTACCATAAAAGATGGATATATCTTGAATTCCGATATTCCTCTCTGCATGCATTCTTTGATGTCTATCGTTCCGTATTACATCACTCTGAGTCGAGGAACTAAGCCAGAAGAATTGGGTCTTGGGAGGGATATCGCTCACGTGCAATGTCTCGATCCTTATAAATATACGGGTGGAGGCACAGTAATATTCGAGATAAAGATGCTTAAAGAGTAAGTCAATATACATCTTTGTAATGTTCGGACATTTTGATAAAAGGATAAACAACTTCATGTGATCTCGTGGCTAATATAATATCTGAATTACAGATCGAGGTTTGGAACTGCGTTCATATCGAACGAGGAAAACTCCCCTCTTAATGCCTTCTCATATGTAACTCTTGCTATCATAGCAGCGTTATCGATGCAAAGGGAGAGAGAAGGCTTATATAGAACAAAGCCTTCTCTTTTCGATACCTCTTCCAATTTTTGGCGTAGGCGCTCATTAGCTGCAACCCCACCTGCAAGGGCTATTCGTTTTACTCCCTTCTTCTTCGCAGCCCTTATAGTCTTGATAACGAGTACATCTACGATAGCCTCTTGAAATGATGCGGCTACATCATTTCTATTATAGATTTTATGTTCTTTAGTAAAATATAAAACAGATGTCTTCAATCCACTGAAACTGAAATCGAAACCCTCATCGAGTAATGGTCTTGGGAAGGGGATGGAATTCGGATCTCCTTTCTTCGCGGCTTCTTGAATTGCAGGACCACCTGGATAGCCGAGCGCAAGTAACCGTGAAACCTTATCGAATGCCTCTCCCGCTGCATCGTCTCGGGTAGCTCCCATAACCTCGAATTCACCCCAATCAGATTGATATACGAGTTCCGTATGTCCCCCTGAAACGACTAACGCCAATAGAGGGGGAGTGAGTTCGGGATTATCTATAAAATTGGCATATATATGGCCTTGAAGGTGATTCACTCCCACGATGGGTATGCCGAGCGTATAGGCGATGGATTTGGCTAAGGATATGCCGATCAGAAGCGCACCGACGAGCCCCGGTCCCTGCGTTACCCCAATAACATCTACATCTTCGAGAGATACCTTCGCTTCATCAAGAGCAATCCTCAACAGTGGAATTATATTCTTCAAGTGATGTCGTGCGGCAATCTCAGGAACAACCCCACCGTACTTTCTATGAATGGATATTTGAGATGAGACAACGTTACTCAAAATGGCCTTACCTTCTCCAACTGCTACGGCGGTTTCATCACATGAAGTTTCTATAGCCAATATCTTCACAAAAAGCTCACCCCTTTGCTCTACGAACAGCTATATTCAGCCATATTCCTCCCCCTGTGGCATAGAGTATTCCCAGAAAGGTGAAGAGGAAGAATATTCTATAACCGTACAGGGAAATAACGGTGCCAAAAAGCCATACAGCGCCTGCCTGAGATAGTGTTCCGAAAAAGGTACTCATTCCAAACGCCTTACCTTGATCCTTGGAACTGACAATCGAAGAAAGGGTAGAACTGTTGAGAGCATAAAAGAATGCCAAGAAGAGACTCATCAGAAACATCAAGATGATGAAATTCAGATCGGTATTCAGCACAACATCATATAAAAGTGTCATTACTCCAAGACACGTTGTTAATCCCAACAACGATATCACATAGACTCTCATTCTACCTCCTCTCTTACTTATTCTACTAATGAACAGAGAAAAGAAGGCTATTATTAAGGACATCCATCCTACCCATTGTGCTCCTATTCCAACGGGAATTCGCAATTCGTCTCTAAGAAAAGAAGTAATATATGGCCACATGCCACCGATCGTAAACCATGCACCAACCTGAATGAAAAAATAGTATGGTATCAATACCTTGTTATCCTTGAAGAAATTTTTGATATCTTTTATCATATTTTTCCCTTTCGAATCTTCTATCTCGACGAT
>WFSK01000054.1 GCA_015486095.1 Thermotogae bacterium | reverse complement strand
GACTTGGTGGGTGGCCATCAAGCCCATCGGAAACAGCAGCAATCCAAGCTGCGGTCAACAAGTTCAATGAGCTACACAAGGGACAGATCGAGATCAAATACGAACCCATACCAGGGAACTATCAGTTAAAGCTTACGAGTGAGATCTCAGCAGGAACGGCACCCGATATATTCTACCTCGACTCGAGTTGGGCAAGACAATTCTTTATATCCGGTGCGATCTATCCATTGGACTTTTTGATAAAAAAGTATGCACTCGACCTGACGGATTTCTATCCCAATCTGTTGAAGCCGTTTACGTACAAAGGAAAGATCTACGGGATACCAAAGGATTTCTCTACACTGGTTCTCTATTACAACAAGACACTCTTCGATAAATATAATGTTCCATATCCGACTGCTGATTGGACATGGTACGATCTTCTCAACGCAGCTCAAAAGTTAACGCACCCTGAACTCGGTATATATGGACTCGGTCTGTATCCGAATGCACTCAACAGGGTATTGGCCTTCATCTACCAAAACAAGGGGAGAGCCGTAAAGGAAGACCTCAGTACAGCACTTGGAGAGCCTGCAGCAGTAGAGGCGATCGAGTTTTATATGAATCTGCACAATAAATACAAGGTCGCTATTGCTCCTGCAGACGTTGGGGCTGGTTGGCTTGGTGACGAATTCGGTAAGGAAAGAGTGGCCATGGTGGAGTCTGGTCCATGGATGCTTGGTTTCCTAAGAGACAGCTATCCAGCCGTGAAATATGGGGTGGCTCCACTTCCTGCCAACAAAGCAAAAGCAACCATGCTTTATACAGTATGTTACGCCATTCCAAGGACATCTAAGGTCAAAGATGCCGCATTCATCGCATTGAAATACCTTGTCTCTGAAGGAATGAAAACCTTTACAGAAAAGTTGGGTGTTCTTCCTGCGAGGAAGTCAATAGTCGAATCTGAGAATCTCATGTCAGATCCAATAAAGAAGGTATTCCTCGAAGGTGCAGAATATGGACATGCGTGGTATATTCCAACACCAAGTGGATACGCACAGAAGGCTATAGATGGAATAAATGGGAATTTCAGCAAGGTATGGTATGGTAAAGAATCTCTCGAAGATGCGATAAAGGATATAGTTGCCCATTACAGTGAATGGACGACTAAACAGTGAATCTTACAGGAGGGGCTATCTTGCCCCTCCTATTCCAGATACACGAGTGAATTCAAGCTTATCGATGGGGTGATTTCACGAGTAAGAAGAAGATCAAAGAGTGGATGGTTGGTTATGCCTTTATATCTCCGATAGTAATAGCTCTGGCGATTTTTCTCGTCTGGCCGGTCTGTGAATCATTTTATTATAGTTTCACGGATTACAATCCTCTAAGACAGCAAGAATATAAGGGAACGTTCAACGCTCAAGAGATGTTGCAAGAATATCTAATGATATTCGATATGAAGAACCTACATAAAGATGAACTCCTCACTCGCTTTCATCCTGTAGACTTCCTTCAAACCCAGTTAGGGTTACACCTCACAAAAAGACAGAAGGCTGTTATTCAACGTTATTTCAATTCTGAAAAACTCATCGATGATTTTGTGAATTTGAGGCTCAATCGCATCATGTCTGTGGCATATTTTATGAAAACCTATATGATAAAAGATTCTCATATGTTTACATATTATAAACCCTCATGGCTTGGATGGAAGAATTTTAAGATCATGATCCGTGATCCCTACTTCTGGATTTCGTTAAAAAATTCCATACTATTTTCTCTAATAGTTACCCCTATTCAGACGTTTCTTGCTCTACTATTGGCGATAGCGGCAAATCAGAAAATTCGAGGAGTGAAATTCTTCAAAACCACCTTCTTCATACCGAGCATCACATCTTCCGCCGCTATATCTATGGTCTTCATGATGCTTTACTCGAAACCGGGACTGATAAATCGTATCCTGCATTATTTCGGCATGCCAGCGGTAGATTGGCTGAACAACGTCTCGACTGCCTTACCTGCAGTTATGCTGATGAATATCTGGACTACTGCCGGATACTTCATGGTGGTATTCTTAGCCGGCCTTCAGGGGATCCCAAAGAGTCTCATAGAAGCAGCTGAAATCGATGGTGCGCAAGGGTGGACGAGGTTGTGGAAGATCATCATGCCACTGTTGAAGCCACAAATCGCGTATGTAGTAACGCTTGGACTTATAGGAACTCTCCAGGTCTTCGATCAGATATATTTTCTCATCAAGAATCAAGAGAACTATACAACGTCTATGTACATATACACGAATGCATTCAATTACGGTAGAATGGGTTACGCCTCGGCGATAGCCGTTGCATTTTTCGTGATCATACTCTTCTTTACCTTAATACAAAGACGAGTCGTGAGAGAAGAATCGTATTTTTGAAGGTGAGATCATGGTAAAGAGATGGCATACGGTAACTGTTATAGCATACGTAATATTGCTAATTTATGCTGTAGTCTCACTCGGCCCGTTCATCTGGGCGTTTCTCGTTTCGGTAACACCGTTAACCTATTTCTCTCATGGTAAGCATCTCGGTGTAGATATCATGCAATGGCCACCCAATATCAATCCTTTTACTATTCCCCCAAAGGTGTTCGGTGCCCCCGCAACACTGTATAACTACTTAAAGGTTTTTCAAGTAGTCCCATTCGCACGTTGGATCATCAACACGGTGATATATGCAGGGATCGTTACCATAGGTAATCTTATCCTCGACGCATTTGCAGGGTATGCCTTCGCCAAGATAAGATTCCCTGGAAGAGAATTGATATTCTCCATACTATTAGCAACTCTTATGATACCTGGACAGATCACAATAATTCCTGTATACAATCTCATGGTTAAATACAGCCTCGTAAATACTTATTATGGATTGTTCTTACCGAAATTAACCAGTGTAACAGGATTGTTTTTAATGAGACAGTTCTACATGTCGGTACCGAATGAAATAGAAGAAGCAGCGAAGATCGATGGTGCAGGCATATTCAGGAGATTCGTACAGATCGCATCTCCTATGGCAAGGCCGGCATTCGCTACCCTTGCGATATACACCTTCCTGGGAACATGGAATGATTTCATGTGGCCTCTCATCATCACTTCGGATAAATCCATGTTTACCTTAACAATGGGCCTCAACTTCTTCAAGACTTCCTATTACACGTTCTGGCAGTTGATGATGTCAGCATCGATCCTCATGACCGTCCCCATGTTGGTAATATTCCTATCCTTCCAGAGAGAATTCGTCGAGACAGGAGTAACAAGTGCAGTTAAAGGGTGATAACGGATTCGACACCGAGCCGATTTTGCGATATCATTGAGTATATGATAGAAGGGCACACGTTGAGAACGACGAATACGAATGACCTTTATTTCCTCTCCGGGAAAAGGATGTACGAAATAGGAAGTATGTCGGGAGATTACCCACACATAGGAAGTCATATACCTGGTGAGATGGGAGGAATATGGGCATATCCTATAAAGGTTTTGGATGGATTCTCGTTTGAGATCGTGGAGGGAAACGATACCTGGCAACTCAACGATTGCAAGGAATTTTCTCATTTCTTCGCTTATGCAGAATTTCACTTCGAAAGGAACGATTTAATGATAAGGAGAAAGGAATTCGTAGTCGAAGACCAACCGGCTCTTTTTTCCACACTCATGATCGAAAATTTACGGGAAGAAAGAAGAGACTTTAAATTGAGGTTCATAAGTACGTTTCACATCATGCCGGATTGGTATTCTTTCCTTTCAGATAGCGATGATCGTATAGAGTATGTAAACGGTAGATTCATAGCTTATGATACGAAGATGCGGTTAAAATGGGGAGTAGCTGTTGGAGGAAACATCATGCCAGGATCTTATAAGATCGAGGACATGAAAGGAATTCTGGAATACTCTTTTATCCTGTTCCCCAAACAGACGAAAAAGATCGACTTTCTAATAATTGCCGATCCCGAGAATGGATATCGAGGGGCACTTTCTAAGTTCAACGGTTTGATGGGTGATGTCGATAAACTCTTTATAGAAAAGGTAGATTATTACGATAAACGTATTCATAACGGCGTGAGGTTTGACTGCTCCGATGCCTTCTTCACGAAATCATTTCTATACGCCAAGGCAAATCTGGTGATGCTTACGGCAGATATCTCTCCGTATGTTGGGAAATTTCTCCTTGCAGGAATCCCAGAATATGCAAGGCTTTTCGGTTGCGATACGGCATATTCGATCCCAGGATTAATGGCCGTCAACTACACAGATATCGCTGAAGATTCTTTAAATACCCTTGCCAGAGTAGGTATGAAGCAAGGAGGTAGGATACCACATGAAGTTTCTACAAGTGGAAATGTTTACAATCCGGGAAATGTTGAAGAGACCCCGTTATTCGTGATCGCTTGCTGGAATTATTTCAAATGGACCGGGAATAAGGCATTTCTCGATAGCATGTATCCTCTGTGTAAAAAGGGGATAGAATATACCTTAAAGACGTGTGATAACGATCTCTATCCTAAAGGAAACGCCATGATCGAGCGTTTGGAAATCGGTAACAAGCAGGTAGATTCCGTTAGTTATCTGTACAACGCACTTCTTGCCCTTTCGCATATGGCGGAGATCGAAAGAGAAAACGAGGAAGCGGTTGATTTCAAGGCATTGGCAAACGATATTAAGAGAAGATTCAATGAAGATTGGTGGATGAAGGAAAAATCACTATTTGCAGATTCCTTAGGATATGACAACACCCGGCGTTCAGATGGTTATTGGACACAGGTGATTCCTATAATCACTGGAATAGGAGATGAAGATAAAGGCTTAAAGGCCTTGAAGAAGATAGAAGATGAGAGAATAAACCGCTGGGGGTTAGTACACACGAAGGATGTAGATAACGAGGTTTGGACCCTTCCTACTGGGATCCTCGCCAAGGCAGAATTCAACTATGGTAACGTGGAGATCGCTACTAATCTACTGAAGAATATTGCGGTAACAACCGAATACGGTATGCCAGGTTCATTTAAGGAACTCATTCCCAAAGGTATGTGCTTTATGCAACTCTGGTCTTCCGCTATCTTTCTACAGAATATCGTGGAAGGGATCTTCGGCGTAGAACCTATCGCAAGTGAAGATGCGGTAAATATATTCCCCAAACTCCCCAAAGGATGGGAGTATGCGGATATAAAGGCACTTCGTATAGGTGAACATGTGGTGAATATCTCTTACAGGAAGCATTCGAAAAGAGAAACCGAATTGATCATTTCACATATAGAAGGTGAGAAGCCCTTGAGATCTATAATCACTCTCTTTACACCAAGCGATGATTTCCAGATAAAGATAGATGGAAATCTCATTTCATCTTATAGTCTTGCAGACATATATGGAAAGAAGTGTGCGAGGTTTACACTCTTTTTAAAGCCCCATCGAACTGTGAAGATAACTGTATCAAGAATTCGGTAGGAGGCATATCTCGATGTGCATCGTCAATGTAAGTGAAGATGTTGCTCGACTCAGGGGTATCACGTCGGACTGTGACGAGCGTCCATCCTGCATGCCGTCACATTCGAAACATCTTGTTTCTCACCGACGTGATACCTTCCCTCGTCTTCACAACCACTTACAATACTCGCACATCGAGATATACCTCCTACCTCATGGAGTTTTGGTGGTGTGCATCGTCAATGTGAACGATTGTGTTGCCCACTTCCGCCATCTTTAAAAAGGCGTACCGTTGTTGAGAGACTGTTGTGAAAGTGTAACAACTATATATTATGAATGTGTAATCTGTGAAGGGTGTTGACAGGCATAGCGAAGTGAACGAGTTTTATACAGACTGTGGTAACATCCAATATTTGATTTCCTACAATTCATGGTATAATTAACAATTAGAAACCTGTGTTCGGTAGAATTTCTACTGAACAACAGGCGTTTAGGAGGTGAAAAGGTGAGTATCGATAAGGAGGCTGTGATAAGCCAATATAGGTTGCATGAGAATGATACGGGTTCCGTAGAGGTTCAGATCGCTATTTTAACGGCGAGGATCAATCATTTAACGGAGCACCTCAAGGTACACAAGAAGGATTTCAGCTCGAGACGCGGCCTTTTGAAGTTAGTCGGCAGGAGGAGAAAGCTACTCAAATACCTGAGGAAAAGAAGCCCCGAGAGTTATAAAAATCTAATAAAGAGCCTCAATTTGAGAAGGTAAAAGGAGAATATGGGGGAGAATCGAAAGGTGAGAAAGGAGAAAATTTGTAAATGGGAATTAAAGTTTGGAAGAAAGAATTTGAAGGAAGAGAATTAAGCGTCGAACATGGGAGAGTAGCAAAACAGGCAAATGGAGCTATTCTCATTCGTTTCGCTGATTCTGCATTGTTAGTCACGGCAACGGCCGCTAAGGAACCGAGAGAAAATATCGATTTCTTTCCACTTACGGTAGAATATCAGGAAAAGTTCTACGCAGCTGGTAAAATACCTGGTGGGTTTATAAAAAGAGAAGGGAAGCCTGGTGAGGAGGCCATTCTTTCTGCCAGGCTCGTGGATCGTCCTATAAGACCACTCTTTCCAGATAACTTCTTCAACGAAGTGCAGATCGTAGTTACGGTATTGTCTGCCGATCCCGAAAACGATCCGAATGTCTGGGGTATAACAGGGGCATCGTTGGCTTTGAACATATCTGACATACCGTTTAATGATGTGGTAGCTGGCGTAAGAATAGCATATGTAAATGGTGAATACATCGTGATGCCAACTACCTCCATACTCGAGAATGCAGAGCTCGATATAGTGGTGGCAGGAACAGAAGATGCGATCACTATGGTGGAGGGAGAAGCCGCAGAGGTTTCAGAAGAGGTAATGCTTGGTGCGTTGAACAAGGCACATGAAGCGATAAAGGAATTGGTGACATTTGAGAAGAGCATAATATCAGAGTTCAATCCAACGAAGATGGAACTCTCTCCCGAAGAAGAGAAATCTGAGATCGAGAAGGAGTTTGAGGATATGATAGACGATGCCGTGCTCGAGGAGAAACTTCTAACCCCCGGAAAGCAAGAAAGATCAAAGACAGTAGATGCCTACAGAGATGAGCTTATAGAAAAGGTTACGTCGGATATGGAAGAGGAGGAGAAGAAAAACTACATTCCGAGGCTTAAGTCTATCTTCGGTGAACACGAGAAGAGGAAGGTTAGAAGGATGATCGTGGAAAAGGGCATTAGGGTAGATTCGAGGGGTATAGATGAAATAAGACCCATTACATGCGAGGTCGGCATATTTCCTCGAACTCACGGTTCAGCCCTCTTCACGAGAGGGGAGACACAGAGTTTAGGAGTCGTGACTCTTGGCGCCACCATAGATGAACAGATCGTAGATACCCTCATGGAAGAAGGGCGAAAACGTTTCATGTTACACTACAATTTCCCCCCTTACAGTGTTGGTGAGACCAGACCATTTCATGGGCCAGGAAGACGAGAAATAGGACATGGCCACCTTGCAGAAAGATCTGTGAAGAGAATACTCCCTTCTGAAGATGAGTTTCCTTACACGATAAGGATTGTCTCGGAGATATTGGAATCGAACGGTTCATCCTCTATGGCAACGGTTTGTTCTGCATCTTTGGCGCTCATGGACGCAGGAGTGCCCGTTAAAAAACACGTAGCCGGCATTGCAATGGGACTGATACAGGAGGAGGATAAAACCGTCATCCTAACCGATATATTGGGAGAAGAAGATCACCTCGGAGATATGGATTTCAAAGTCGCAGGAACAAGAGAAGGAATAACAGGTTTTCAGATGGATGTAAAGGTCTCCGGTATAAGTGAAGAGGTAATGCGAGAAGCACTTGAAAGGGCGAGGGAAGCACGGTTGAAGATCCTTTCTATAATGGAAGAGACCATAAGCACACCCCGAGACCACCTTTCTCCCTATGCACCGTTGATATCTGTGATGAAGATACCGATTGAGAAGATCGCAGATCTCATAGGTCCCGGTGGTAGAAATGTGAAGCAGATAATAGAAGATACAGATGTTAAGATCGACATAGAGCAAGATGGAACAGTAAAGATCGTTGGCAATAGCAAGGAAAATCTGGATAAAGCCCGTGATGAAGTAGAAAACTTAATAAGGGAGATCAAAGAAGGGGAGATCTTCGAAGGTGTAGTAACGAGGGTAGAGAATTACGGTGCATTTGTGGAGATCTTGCCTTCAAAGATAGGATTGTTACACATCTCCAATCTCGGAAGGTACGTTAAGAATATTTCACAAGTTATGAAAGTTGGTGATAAAATAAAGGTAAAGGTGATCTCAACGGATGACAACGGTAAGATACAATTGAAATTGGTGTCGGAAAATTCTGGGAACCGTGAAAAGCGTTCACATACAAAGCATCACTTCGTTCCAAATCGGAGACGAAGTGAACACTACAATAAAAGGAGATGAGATACGATGGCTTTGTTATCCAAAGAAGATAGCGAGTTTCTCAAAAATAAGTTCGAAGAAGAATTAGTGAGGAAGATAACGCTTGTTTATTTTGGAAAAGAGAGTAGTGATCTGGTATTACCTACGGAGGATAGCACAGAGTGTCGATACTGCGAGGCCACTCATCAATTGATGGAAGAATTGGCTGGTTTGAGTGAGAATATAGAAGCAAACGCATTCGATATCGACGATGAAGAAGCAGAGAAATATGGGATAAGGATGATCCCTGCAATAGTACCTCTGGTAGAAGGTGAGGATAAAGGGATAAGGTATTACGGAATTCCATCGGGATATGAATTCGGTGGAATGATAGAAACCATTATTCAATTATCATCTGGGGAAGGTAGTAGGCTTTCTTCAGAATCTTTGGATGCCCTATCTAAGCTTAGCATCCCTATTTCCATAGATGTCTTCATCACACCTACATGTCCGTATTGTCCAACTGCGGTTATGACTGCTCATCGTATGGCTATGGCGAGTGAATATGTAACGAGTAACATGATAGAAGCCAACGAATTTCCTGTACTTTCCACCCAGAACAATGTGTACAGTGTACCTCACATAACTGTGAATGGTAGATACGCATTCGTGGGTGCACTACCAGAAAGAGAGTTCGTGGAAGGCGTTCTGAACGCTGTTATGGATACCATAAGAGATAAAGATTGATCAGAGTAAAAAATGTTCGACTTCAGATTAACGGGCGAGAGAATCCAGGATAACAGATTCGATGTTGTCATAATCGGTGGTGGACCGGCGGGCTTAAGTGCAGCCATATATGCTGGACGTGCGCGTCTAAAGACTCTTTTGCTGGAGAAAACTGCGACCGGAGGTCAGATCACATTAACGGAATATATCGAGAATTATCCAGGTTTTGAAGAACCGATATTGGGAACAACGCTCGCTGAAAAGATGGAAAAGCAGGCACAAAGGTTCGGCGCAAAGATACACTATGCCGAAGTCACCTCGGTGAAATTGAAGGACGATGAAAAGAAGATATACATATCCGACGAGAACGACAATCCCATAACCAGTAGAGCTGTCATTCTGGCTATGGGAGCTTCGCCTCGCAAATTAAGGGTTTCGGGAGAGGAAGAATTCACAGGGAAAGGTGTTTCTTACTGTGGACCATGTGATGCACCTCTATTTAAGGATAAATATGTGATAGTAGTAGGAGGAGGAGATACCGCGATCGAAGAAAGTTTATTCCTTACGAAATTTGCAAGAAGGGTTTCGGTCGTTCATAGGCGAAATAAACTTCGTGCCACTGCCATCCTTCAAGAACGTGCGATGGCTAATCCTAAGATAGACTTTATATTCAATTCAGTAGTAAGAGAGATAAAGGGAGATGCAAAGGTAGAGTCAGTGATCATCGAAAATCTAAAGGAAGGTAAAGGGAAAGAAGTAAAATGTGATGGCATCTTCATCTTCGTGGGTTTAGAGCCCGAAACCGGATTAATAAAGAATGAAGTAGAGTGCAACGATAACGGTTTCGTACTCACGAACGAGGATATGGAAACAAACGTAAAAGGCGTGTATGCAGTGGGAGATATCAGAGCGAAGAGTTTAAGACAGGTTGTTACCGCAGTCTCCGATGGTGCCATAGCAGCGATGTCAGCATATAAGTATATAACGAGCAATTCACCAAGATAACATCTTATTGGATTTAAATCTCTTCTTATGAGGATAACTTCGTCTTCTTCATAGTGAACATCAATGCAAAGCCGAACATAAAAGTTAGGATCGGATTCAAAAAGGTGGTATAGAACATAGAAGTAAGTATTATATATGTAAACATGATAAGTGTTTTTCTTTTTGTAACGAGTGTTAAACCCGCTATGAAGGCAGAGAATGCGATGATCCCTCCCTGGGAAAGTAAATCTATTAAACCGCTATCCGCTAAACCCAGTGAACCTGTCTGAATATAAAACCAGAAAGGAAGCTTTCCAAAACCTATTCCTAAAAAGGGTGAATCATTAAAAGCAGATAAGGCTATCTTCCATTTGTGTAATCTGAGACTCGAGACAGTCGAAAAATACTTCACGATATACCAGATCTTTTCGTATCCAACGATCAAGGAGATCCCCAGGAGTGAAGATGCTACCCATAGCAGTCCTTCCTCTTTCCTCTTCAAGGATACGAGCAGTAATATGATAAGGCTTATCGCTATGATGCCTATGGTCTTCGTCATAATGATGATAAGTTCAGACAACATTATACTAATGTAATCTCTCATTCCCCATTCTCGAACATGAGAAAGCATCAACAACGGGAGGACTCCTGTGAAGATGGCAAATAGATCTGGATCGGGAAAGAAGAACGTTACTCTGTAACTTCCGGTAGGACTCCAGTTATATAGAGGAGTGTTGAAATGGAATACCATCTCGAGCAGCACTTCGACGAAGATGGCACAAATAAGAGCCTCTATCACATCTATAACTCTTTCTTTTCCCTTCAGCATAAGCCCCACAACGATACCTATATCTAAGGATATGAATGAAAAGAGATATCCACCTCCTCCGAGAGACAGTACTAATAACGGGAAGAAAATAACGATGAAGGTACCAACAGTAATTCTGTACCTTTTGAAGGCATCGTTCAGAGAAAAGCAATAGATCATAAAGGCTAAAATT
>WFSK01000053.1 GCA_015486095.1 Thermotogae bacterium | reverse complement strand
GGAGATGTGTATAAGAGACAGCAATAGTTCGATAGAACCTTACAACCGAAGAATCGCTTTTTGCCCCACTTTCCATAGAAAGCTGTGTAATCGACATCCTTACAACTTTAGAAGGATTTTCAAGGACATACTTCGCTATTTGCTTCTGGACCCTGGGCATATTCTCCATCTTTCTCCTAATGTTCTGTAAAACAGGTATGTTTTTCTCTTGTAAAAGTAATTTTTTCTTTTTTATGACAAATATCCTCCTTAATGATAGAAATTTCTTCTATTTTAACATTTAAATCAATACATGTCAAGTGTTCGAATTTCTTTTGGCTATAACGTTACTCTGAACATGTTTTCCAAGGTATCACTCTATCCACCATCTTTTTAACTCTTCTTCATCGGGTTCTATAGGATCGGGCATCAAATTCGGAATATATCGACAGGCTTCGTAAAGAATAGGAGCGAATTTCCCATGAATGCCTGCAACGTGATGTATGTATGGTCCATGAATGATCTTTTCTTCCCACAAAGGCCAATCTTTTACTTCAAACCACACATATGTTCCTATCGTCTCAGGGCCTTTTACTCCACGACCCTGCCCCATCAACAAGGAATATTTACCGTTATCTCCATCAAATCTTGCGATCGTGATATCACCGCCTTTTATTCTCCAATGAGCAACACCTGGATAATGGTTCTCCATAATATCATGTCTTTTAACAGAGGCTGGCGAATCTTCCGCCTTAAGAGAATAGGGAAATACTCCACAATGCCATAAGAGTTCGGCATTATCGTTCTCAGGATGCCTTACAGTGAGATCTGCAAAGAATATCGAAGATCTACCAAGATTCGCTGCCTGGAGAATAGCAGCAGTTACGGCTCCATGGACATCGGTTTCACATACAACTGGCATTCTTTCATCGGTCAGCATAGCATTCGCAAAGCATGGTACAACCCCATACTCCTCTGGTAACGCTGTCCAACACTGGATTCCAGTAGCCGAAATATTTTCATCTTCCATCCATTGTTGCATCGCCAATTTCAAGCCACCTATTTTCTTCAGATTTCCTTCACCGATTTCAGAGTATTCTATGCCCTTCGATCTCACATCCTCCAAAAATTCCTTCAATTCTTCCGAATTTTTTTCCACATAACCTCTAGCAGCAGCGATGATCTCGGTAAGTGAGATGGGTACAACCTCTATACCAAACTTTTCCAGTAGCTCTCCCTCATTTATCATAACTGTCCAGAAATCACCGGGACGTGTACTTATCATGCCAATCCTCAAATTCTTAAAGGTCTTAACCACAGAAGCTACTCCGAGAAAATTCTTAAACCCCCTCTCGAATATCTCATCATCCACCCTGCTGTTGGTGATATAGGTAAACGGAACGCCGAATCTGCGCAGGATCTTACTCGTTGCGAAGAGCCCACATTGGGTATCACGAGTACGCATTCCATTTTCCAGAGGGGCATCATCACGAGGTCCCCATAACAATAGAGGTTTACCCATTATCTTCCCTAATTTCGCAACCGCACTTTCGGTGCCGAAGTTGCAATGGGGTGCAAATATCGCATCCACACCCTCTTCAAAGAAGTATTTACTCACTCTTTCCACATCCTTTTCATCGTAAAGCAACCCTTCATCGTTGAGCCAATCGATATCCACCAAATCTACCTTCCAGGAACGAAGTTTTTCTCTAACAAGATTCTTATACCTTTGAGCATCTGTTTTACTGAAAACATTTCTACGAGTTGGGACAAAACCGATTTTAACGTTAAAAGTTCTCACTCTAAAACCTCCCTTTATTGTATTCGAAGGATTATATCCTCTGTCTTCATGATTATACATCACAATACTCAGAGACGTAGATCCTCGATTAGTATATATTGGATATAGGGAAAGATGGTAAAATACTTTATGGGAATTAGACTGAAGATATGAAGAACTGAGGAGATGATGAAATGGCGAAAGAATATCTTTTGGGGACGGATATAGGGACTCAAGGTACGAAGACGATAATGGTAGATCTCAAAGGTAAAGTGGTTGCCTCTGCATTTTCTGAATACGATGTGATAAAGCCAAGACCTTCCTGGGCAGAGCAATGGCCAGATGTATGGGTGAAAGCTGCGTTTGATACTATAAAAGAGACTGTACAAAAAGCGAATGTAAAGCCCTCTGAGATAGCCGGAATCGCTTTGAGTGGCCTTTACGGTGGTTCAGGTGTGCCAGTAGACAAGGATATGAATCCTATAAGACCTTGCTTGATATGGATGGATAGGCGAGCAACAGACGAAGTTCAATGGGTAAAAGAAAACGTTGATAAAGATAAGATATTTGAAATCACAGGAAACTATGTGGATTCCTATTACGGCTTTACAAAGATGATGTGGATCAGGAATAAAGAACCGGATAACTGGAAAAAGATATATCAGTTTATAACTCCTAAGGATTATGTTATATATAAATTAACTGGTGAAAATGCTACAGATCTCTCATCTGCCGGCAATATCGGTGGGATATTCGATATCAAAAAGAGAAATTGGTCAGAAGAGATGTGTAAGATACTTGGTATCCCCATATCCGTGCTCCCAAAACGGATCGTGAAGTCTGCGGATATCGTAGGAAAGATCTCCAAAGAATCTTCGAAATTATGTGGATTACTCGAAGGGACACCAGTTGTAGCCGGAGGTATAGATGCACCCGTGGCTTCCCTGAGTGCGGGAGTATTAGAAGAAAAAAGTCATGTGGCTATGATCGGAACATCCATATGTTGGGGAGTTGTTCATAAGGGGCAGCATCTGTCTCCGAAATTGGTGAGCTTCCCTTATGTGGCCTACGATGAAGAAATGGTATATACATTTGGTGGAGCCGCTACGGCAGGCGGCATTGTCAGATGGTTTAGAGATCAATTCGGTGGCAAAGAACGAGAGGTCGAAAGAGAATTGAATATATCAGCTTATAGACTCTTAGATGAACAGGCAGAAGATGTCCTTCCCGGTTCAGAAGGCATCCTATTGCTACCCTATTTTATGGGTGAGCGTTCACCAATATGGGATCCTGATGCAAGGGGAACTATGATAGGTTTGACACTGTATCATACGAAAAAGCATATTTACAAGGCAATTTTAGAAGGTGTGGCATATTCCTTGCGTCACAATATAGAGGCGGGTTTAGAAAGCGGATTAGAATTGGCAGATGAATGCATTGTTGTAGGAGGTGCTACGAGGTCAAGATTGTGGATGAAAATATTCTCAGATGTAACTGGATATCCAATAAAGACCATCACTCAAGATGTAGAAGCTCCTTATGGAGATGCTTTACTGGCTGGGGTTGGAACCGGTGTATTGGATTCTTACAAGAGAATAAAGGATTGGGTTCGATTCGATAAGGTGATCTATCCTGATGAAAGGGCAAAAGGTATATATGATCGATATTTTGTAGAGTACAAAAAGGCATACGAATCCTTAAAAGAAACCATGAAGGCCCTGAGCAAGATAGGTTCTATCAAGATGTAGAGGTAACGGGTTGTATATCGGATATGATCCATCTCAATTGATGGTAAGATTCGGAGGGAATCGGCATAAGTGATACCTTTTCAACGGTTACTTTGAATATTCCTTTACTTCCATCCGCAAATGTCAATCGAACGTTAAACACGTACTTGGCATATTGAGGGAGCTTGTAGCGCTGCTGTATGCCGTTTAGAATGTATGCTGAAAAAGCATTTACGATCTTTGTGTTCACATCTTCGGGTCTTACATTGAAGGGAGTCGTGAGTAACTCTATACCTTTCTCTTCCTTTTCCTTCCTATATATCTCTTTTAACTCATCTAAAACGGCTTTGTTCACCAAAATCAAGCCCTTGAGATGCTCTTTTTCTTCTGAAGAGACGAGAGCAGCTTTATGATGGGAAAGGATCTCGACTTTCCTAACTCGTTGTGAGCCTAAGTATCTTTTGTAGAATATCCTGGAGAGTTCTACCTTACTTATTTTCTCCAGTGGTAAAATTCTCAAAGTAACACTCTGGAACAACACTATGGGAAAAAGAGGTTCTATACAATAAATACTTTTTCTCTCAAACGGATGTAACAGGTATCTCTTTATAACGAGGGATGGGGAATCATAAAAAGATATGAGTATATAGATCAAAAGCATTATGTATATCAATATCCTAAATGTGAATCCCAACACAGACCTACCGAGTAATATCTTTTTCAGCATGTTCCCTATTCCGTATTCGCTGTTACTTTCTTTCATCGTAGGATGAGACAAGATATGCTCCTCCTATTATGCCAGCGTTGTCTCCCAACTCACCGGGTAATATCTCATACGTGTTTACAAATGATGGAATGACCCTTCTTTTTACTTCTTCTCTCAGTGGTATGAGTAATCTATTCCCTGCATTCGCCATACCCCCTGTCAATATCACGACCTGGGGATTGAATATATTGATGATGTTCTTTATACCTATGGCAAGATACTTTATCGCTTCATCGATCACCTGTCTTGCTATAGGGTCTCCTTCACGATCTGCCTCGAATACATCTTTCGCCTCTATTTCATCAGGAGAGGTCCGGTACTTTCTCCTCAAACTCGATCGAAAATCAGAATGGGAGCTAGATAACAATTCTTTTGTTCTCCTTATGATAGCTGTAGCAGATGCCAATGCTTCCAGACATCCGATCTGACCACATCCACATATCGGTCCATTCTCCGTTATGGACATATGGCCGAGTTCTGGAGCCAGTCCGTTAGATCCTGTATAGAGTTTACCGTTCAGAACAACCCCACTGCCTATGCCCGTTCCAAGCGTTAGACAAACGATATTATCTTTTCCCTTTCCTGCACCCTTCCAGTATTCGGCAAGAGTTATTACGTTCGCATCGTTCCCGATCTTCACCTTCATTCCGTCGAGTTTATCCGAAAGGGTCTCCCCCAAAGGAACGTTTATCCAGTCGGGGAAATTAGGCGATACGTATACGATCCCTTTATCGGATTCTATTGACCCAGGCGAACCTATCCCAACACCGATTATATCCTGCTGTGCCACGTCTGTGGCAACTTCCTTTACCGCCATCGCCATTCTGGATACGACTTTATCAAAACCTTCCATCACTCGAGTCTTAAATCTGGACTTCTTCAATATCTTTCCATCTTCATTCACCAAACCTGCCACTATATTGGTTCCACCCAAGTCTACGCCAACAGAATACTTCACGGTATACCACTCCTCAATGAATTATTCCACTGTTATCCATTCTACCATATCCTCTGGTATAGCCTTTATAAAATCCATCTCTTCCGACTTCATAATGAATTTATTTCCATAGTATGGGCTACGTGAACCGGTTTGCTGCCTGCAGATATACAATATATCCCTAGCCCTCGTTATGGCAACGTAGAATATCCTTGCCTCCTCGTCCAATCTGCCTTCACCTATGGCAAAACCACTCGGTAGATCCCCCGGATTTACAGAAAGTATGAAGACCACCTTCCATTCCAGGCCTTTTGCCTGATGGATCGTCGTGAGTACTACTCCTTCTTGCTTTCTCTTGTCTGCTGGATCTATCCTGACCTCTTCGGATAAAAGTATATCGGAGAGAAAAGAATCGATAGACCTGTACCTCGCAGATATATCTATCAATCTTTCGATATCCGCTGCCCTTTCCCTGTGGTCTGGATAGCGCTTCAGTAGATAATCCGAATAGAAATCGTTGTAAACGATATCCAATATCGATGAAGGGAGTGTTTCATCCTTGATCTTTCCTATGAGGGAAGAAAACCTCTCGATATCTACCTTTTTCACACTCTTGTTCTTTGCCAGGATCTCGAAGGGATCCTTTCCCGATTCTATCGCATTCAATACCCTATCCACAACTCTCCTCGAGGTTACCTTTCCTACCCCCTCGAACAATCTCAAACACCTATCCCAGGAGATCTGATCTCGAGGATTATAGATCAATTTTATAAAGGCAAGCATATCCTTTATATGGGCGGTTTCCACGAATCTCAAACCGGAATAAACGGTGAAGTAAACGTTCTTTCTCGACAATTCCAATTGGAGGTCGAACGAATGATAATGTGACCTGTACAGGACCCCTATGTCTTCCCCAGCGACCCCGGCGTTCATGAGATCGACGATCTCGTTTGCAACGAACAACGCTTCATCTTGCTTATCCCAGGTCGTGACGACGGCAGGTTTTGGGCCATCCGGTCGACTCGAACGAAGCGTCTTTTCGAATACGTTGTTCGGTATCAGGTGATTTATCAACGATACTATTTGAGGCGTACTTCTGTAGTTGGTCTGAAGTTTGAAGACCCTACAATCATCTTTTGAGGAAAAATCCCATATATTCTGGTATCTTGCTCCTCTGAAAGAATATATGGATTGTCCATCATCACCTACCACTATTAGGTTCTTGTGGACAGAAGAGAGGAATTCGGCGATCTCGAGCTGCAGTAGATTTGTGTCCTGAAATTCATCGACCAAAACCCACTGATAATTAGAGGCGATCTTCTGCCTTACCGATTCATTTTCATTCAAGAGTTTGTAGGTGAAGAACAACAGATCATCGTAGTCGAGGGCATTTTGATTCCACTTCTTTTCTTCATATCTCTCCTTTATGCGTTCGATATCTTCTATGACTGCAAAGTATTCTGAGAAATGAGATGTCACGGCATCGGATATCGTGGACATCGTATTCACCGCATAAGATATGACCTTCTGTATAACCGAAGCAGATGGTAATCTGACGTTCTTGCCTTCCTCTTTGTAGGCTGAGATCCTCTCACGCCTCGCCATATTTATGAGTGCGCGGGCATCTTCCTCATCCAATATGGTATACGAATTCTTGAATCCCAAGAGAGAGGCATATCTCCTGAGCAGCAGATTGCAAACGTGATGAAATGTACCCGCCGTCATGGGAGATAGGTCTACCGAGCTTGCCTTCTGTGCCCTACTTATCATATCCCTTGCGGCACGTCTCGTAAAGGTTACTAACAGGATCTCCCTCGGATTAACACCAGAATTGATGAGATATGCGATCTTATAAGTGATCGTCTGCGTCTTGCCAGAACCAGGCCCCGCTATTATCAAAGCCCTTCCTTTTGCATTGATAACGGCATCGAGTTGCTCTTCATCAAGATTATTCTCTATGAAGTCGGGGATAGAGACAACCCTATTCAATTTTACGATCTTTTCCTCTTTAGCCATATTCCTCTATGCCCTTTAGTCCTTTTAACGCAGGAAAGTCTTCTCTCAAAGTCTTCACTACCGTATTATGTATCTTATGGACGGGAAGAGAGGCATCTACAACGACAAACCTGTGCATATTCCGCTTCGCAAGGCCCCTATATGCATTCACAACCTTTTCGATGAAACCAATACCTTCCGCTTCCAATCTATCCAATCGCTTCTTATCCAAACGTTCAAAAAAGAGTTCAGGATCCCCATCCAACAGGAAGGTCACATCTGGCTCTAATTTCGATGTGGCGAATTCGTTGAACTCTTCCACGACGGCAATACCTATATCACGAACGGCTCCTTGATATACCACACTCGAATCTGCAAACCTATCCGATATCACGACCTTACCCTCATTCAAGGCAGGCTTTATAACTTCGAACGTGAGCTGTGCCCTTGAGGCAAGATATAACAACAACTCTGTCTTCTCCGCCATACCTGTTGAATCGCTATCTATCAATATATTTCTGATCTTCTCGCCAATTGGGGTACCTCCGGGTTCTCTTACCAGTACATAGGGTATATCACAATTCTTCAAAGACGAGGCTAATAGACGACATTGCTGACTCTTTCCTGCCCCATCTGCTCCTTCAAACGTTATGAAGATACCTTTTTTATTTCCCATACTTAAATTATACACGTTCGTAAAAGATGATCAAAGTCATCGAAGATCGGTGCAGGATCAATTCCTACTGGCTATGATGATCCAAATATGCTTGACTCTTATACAGTGCATTTATAACCTCAACAGATACCCATTTTGCTTTAGCCAATCTGCACGTTTTTCATAGTCAGGCATCAACATTTTAACCTTGTTCCAGAATGCCTTCGTATGATTTTTCACCTCGAGGTGAACGAGTTCATGGACGACAACGTAATCTATGACTGGTAAAGGCGCCATGATCAGGCGCCAGGAGAAATTCAGATTCCCTTTAGAAGAGCAGGAACCCCATCTTTTCTGTGCACTGGTGATGTTGACCCTGTTGTATTTGAATCCCGTTCTCCCTGCATGCCATCTAACCCTTTCTGAGATCTTTTCATAAGCTGCCCTTTTGTACCATTCGATAAAGCACTTTTTTGCCTGGGATAACGCATCTCTCGAAAGATAGAATCCATTCTCAAATCTCAGCGCTACCTTCTGTCCATCGACTATCTCCAACCTGTAATATCTTCCGAGATAGAGAAACCCTTCGCCGTTGACGAACTCCTTGGGAGAGAATCTTCGTCTCCTCGTTTCAATTTCTCTCCTCTTTCGTTCGATCCACTTCTTATGTTTGAGAATAACCTTCCTTATCATCTCATCGCTGATACCGTAAGGCACCCTTACGATCAGCGTGGCATCATCCGTTATCTGCAAGGCAATGGTCTTCCTCGCCGATCTTATTATCTTCTCTATCTCGATATCCATCGAATCACTTCCCATATATCGCTTCCCAATAGGGTCAGAATTTTTGGGAGAATTGCACTCAACTCATCCTGCATATCTATCAGCCCAGGGATCTGGAACTGATCGAGAAAAGGATTTTCAACGCAATGCTATTCGTCAAGTTTGCGATACATTTTCAGCCCTCTTCCATATCCCTTTTAGACATAAACCACCTCTTTCAATATGTATGACCTCAGTCTTGGTTTTAAGGCAGTTTTACTCACAAGGTCGACCCTCAGACCAAGGAGTTCCTCAAGGTAGAACTTCAAGTCCATGTAATTGTCAAATGTCCTGTATCCTTCCCTGAATTCCACAAGAATATCTATATCGCTACTTTCTTCCTGCTCTTCCCTTACATAAGAACCGAAGATGCCGAGTTCTTTAACCCCAAATTTCTGTTTTAAATCATCGCTGTGTTTTTTCAGGATGTCCTTTATCTCCTCAAAACTCCTCATGCTTTCACCTCTTGATCTGCATCTTTTACACTTTCGATCAAATGATTAACTCTAACCTTCCCAGTAAGTAAATCCTTCATCAACCCCCGTTTAATTCTTTCAAGTTTTTCCTTATATTTTTGTTCCTTCTGGATGGCTTCATCGATCTGGGAGAGGATAGAAGCGATGCGTTGTTGTTCTTCTCAGGCACCTTCACATCCTCAGCCATCTTCACCATCACCTTTGACCCCTTTATAACTCTATTATGACCCCCGTGATCGCCTCTATACCAACTTACTATTTGCATTACTTTCATTACCTTTTCATTGTTGTTTTGTCGGGTTTATGTCGTGTTAGTGTCGGGTTTTTGTCTGCCCAAAATATACTCAGTTTTTCTCCCCGTTGAGCCAACCCGTTGGAAAATACCCAGTTCACAAAGGCGATTTAAATCTCTCAAAGCCGTTCTATCTGTCGTTCCAGCAACTACCTGATACTCCCTGTTCGTTATCCTCCCTTTCTCCTTCACATACATCACTGCCTTAATCTGCCTCTCATTCAGTCTCAGATTTCTCAAATATTCTTCTGTATAAATGTCTTTCATAAATAAGAGTGTAAAATCCAGGTGACTTGCTTCAATTTTAAGTTCTGGGAGCCCAGCAGCTTTTAGCGCATTTATCATCCTTTCAATCCCTGAGCCAACTTTCTCAACAATACCAGATAGATAAAAGATATTGAAGATTATAGGATTCTTTGGTATCGGAAGCTTAAAAAGTTTTTCAATGCTCAATTCTTCTGGCAGACCGCCAAGATTAAAGAAATAAATTTTATCGTCAAAAACCTTTATCTGAATTTCAACAGGTCTAAGATAATCCCTGTGCAGCAGGGCATTGGCGATGGCCTCCCGAATCGCCTCCAGCGGATAGTCCCAGATGTCCTCTCTTTCAAAACCCTTGATCTCATATCGCACATTTATAAAGTTTTTAATCGCCTCTTCGCTTTCTCTGAATTGACTGAATAAATTTCCCTCTACCCATCTGTCCCCTATAATCGTGATATTGTTCTTTAATCGCACAACACGAACCCTTGCATGATCGAAGTATTTTTTGGATTCTTTCCGAATAAAAGCATACCTGCATTGTTGATTTTGCCGTTCTCCATAAGTCCTAATCTCTCGAAAATCTCTTCTATTGGCTCATCGCCATTAAAGACAGTCAACCGTCCCTTTGCTTTCGCGGTTC
>WFSK01000052.1 GCA_015486095.1 Thermotogae bacterium | reverse complement strand
CTTCTAAACCCACCTTTCTGAGTTCTTCTATCGCCAATTCAGTTGCTTCTTTTTTGGAGAGCCCTTTGACCTTCATTGGACCGATACGCACGTTATCTATCACCTTCAAATGAGTGAATAGATTGAAATCTTGAAAGACCATTCCAATAGAAGCACGGATCTTGTTGATGTTCACATTTGGTGCGGTTACCTCCTTGCCAGCGAGCCAGATCCTTCCTGAATCTGGCTCAGTAAGACGATTTATACACCTCAACAGAGTGCTTTTCCCTGTACCTGATGGCCCTATGATAACCTTTGCTTCTCCCTTTTTGACTGCAAAAGATATCCCTCTCAATACCTCCAATTTGCCATATCTCTTATACAAACTTTCGACCCTCAAGATCGCGTTATTCTCCATCATATTCTCTCGAGCATCTCTCCTTTCTCCTTTGTTTCGTACCCTGGGATCCTCACCTTTTTTTCTAATAAACTCAGTAATCGTGTACCTGTAATGACCAATATGAAGTAGATGATCGCTACGATCGCGTAGATCAAAAGGGCATTACCGAATGTTCTGGCAACTATATACCTCCCTTGTCTCATCATTTCAGTAACACCGATCGCATAACACAGAGAGGTATCCTTTAGCACAACGGCATATTCGTTAGACCAAGGGGCAATAGAAAGCCTTAATGCCTGAGGAAGAATGATATACACTGCTGCCTTAAATTGACTCATGCCTATAGCTCGTGCTGCCATTATTTGTCCAATATTGATCGATTGGATCGCACCCCGAAATATTTGGGATTGATAAGCGGCAGAACGTAACCCCATAGCCAAACATGAAGCCGCAAATGCCGAGAGATTAAAACCAAATTGAGCAGCACCGAAATAAAATAGAAACAGGAGAACCAAAGCTGGGATTGCACGAAATACCCGTTCAAATACAGAGATAAGTAGTGAAATCGGTTTAGTTCCATATACCTGACCAAGAGCCAAAAATATGCCTACCATCAAGCCAAGACTGAGAAAAGCAAAGGTTAGCTCTAGAGTAACTATCATTCCTTTTAACAAAAAAGGCAAACTCTGCCATATAAGAATAAGAGTTGAATTGGACATCATTTTCGGCCATTTAATAGAATAGGGGAGACAAAATACCCCTTGTCTCCCCTTGAGCTTCTATTTACTTTTCTGTCATGCACGAAGCCAAACCAGCAGCATATTTCGCCGGTTCTCCCGAATCGAGAAAATGTTTATACTTCGCATAGCAGGCTGTTATCTTATCCAGATTACCAGTGAAGTAGGCCTTCACGAGGTTATCCCAGATACCAGTTGAATGAAGTTTACTCACCCCATCCTTTATTAACGGCAATATTCCTTTTGGATCTCCTTTCTTTACAGCAAATCCAGCATTTCCTCCCGTATGGATTACACCAGCCTCTACGAGTTTATCTGGATGAGCTTTTGCAAATGCATTTGCAACAGGAAGGTCTCCAAGGAAAGTATCTATTCTCCCAGCAAGAAGATCCATGATCGCAAGGTCGTTGGTCTCATAGAGTTTCATCTGTACGTTGATTCCACTCTTCTTGAGGTTATCCAGGAAATCGGCTTGAGTGGTACCAGTCTGTGCACCAACCTTATGCCCTTGTGATAAAGCGGTAACTATATTAAGACCCGAGCCCTTGCGAACGAGTACACCAAAGTTCGAAGCCCAATACGGATCTGAGAACGTGACGACCTTCGCACGTTCGGCAGTTATAGTCATATCAGCAGCTATAATATCGATCTTACCAGATTGCAGGGCAGGAATGAGTGCATCGAAGCCGATATCCTTGATATCGATCTTAAATCCTTCTAAGATTGCGATCGAACGCATCACATCCATATCGAATCCCACGTAATTGCCGTTTCCATCAACCCATTCGAATGGAGGATAATCTGCAGAGGTACCTACGATATAAACGTTTCCTGCTCGGGAAAGAATGCCACCTCCCAACATCATGATAACAACCAAGAGAAAGATACTCAACGTTCTTACCTTCTTGCTCCCCACTTTTACCATCTCCTTTTGTCTTTTTTGTCCTTTTCGAGCTCAGGACTATTTCATATTTTATAACACATCATTCTTTCTGTCAATTTATCGAGGCTCTATGTCAAATTGTGTTGATAAAAATCTAAGCAATTCGGTAGGAGGGATATCTCGATGTGCATCGTTGTGTAAGTGAACATGTTGCTCGACTCAGGGGTATCACATCGGGCTGTGACGAGCGTCCTTCCTGCACGCCGTCACATTCGAAACTTCCTGTTTCTCACCGACGTGATACCTTCCTTCGTCTTCACAACCACTTACAACACTCGCACATCGAGATATACCTCCTACCTCATGGAGTTTGCTGTGGTATCTCAATGTGCGAGTGTTTATCCCTTTACTGCCCCTTGCGTTAGACCACTGACAAGGTACCTCTGCAAGGACAGGAAGAGGATCAACATAGGTAGTGCACCCAATAGCGCTGCAGCAGAGAATATGCCCCATTCGGTTTCATAAGGACCGAAGACGAATGTCTGTAATCCCACCGCATAGGTGAAATGACTCGGATCGGATAAGACCACCTTGGCGAGCAGAAATTCCGAGAAGTTACCTATGAATGAAAGTATAGCAACTACTGCCAGAACTGGCTTTGCTAAAGGAAGCACTATCATATAAAATGTTTGAAATCTCGTTGCACCGTCTATCATAGCCGATTCTTCTAAAGTTGCAGGTATGGTATCGAAGTATCCCTTCATCAGCCACGTGTAAAATGCGATTCCCCCACCCAAGTATGCCAGGGTCAATCCACCGAGAGTGTCCAACCCTAGAGGTGGAAAAAGTGTACCCAGGAATTTCAAGAGAGTGTATATCGCAACCATCATCATCATTGCCGGAAACATCTGGATCAACATGAGTGTGACCAATCCCCATCTCCTCCCCAAGAAGCGAAGTCTGCTGAACGGATACGCTGCCAACGCACTTATCAATACAGTTGCTGCAGCAGTTACACCTGCAACTATGATAGAATTGAACATCCATCTGAGGAATTGCTGCTTTACTTTTCTCTTCCATATAGCATAATATCTTTCCACAACGGCATTCAGGTAAGATGTGATCTTGGTAATGCCGTATGCAGATGATATCTTTTCATGGACTTTATCTTTCTTCTCGATATCGGACAACGCTTTTACATCCCTATTGATATCCGTTAAAGCCCTCTCTACATTCGTGTTATAGAACATCGTTAGTTCATCTATTCCTTTCAAATCTACGCTCTTCCCATTCGTCCTCAAGGCGTTGAAGAATCTCTCCTTTAGCGTTGTGAAACGTTTATCATAGCCTTTGAATGCCTCATGGGTTACCTTTACATCTTTACTCAATACATCTATCATTCCTACATAATCTTCTATAGCCATCATAGGTTTAACATCTTTGAAAAGAGAGGAAAGCGTTGGTAAATCTTCGGAAGAAATTTCACTGTATATAGACCTTTTTGTATCCCTTATTCCCTCCAAAATCTTTTTTAACGCGAGCCAATCGTTTACCTTCGCATCGAGTGCTCTCAACAGACACTCTACATCCAGTCTCGCGAACAAAGAAGAAATATCGAATTGTGTATCTTCGCGCAACGTATTGTAATCTCTCCTATATTTCTTTTCCAATTCGTTCAGTGCATCCACATCGAAGTTGCCATTTCTTAACTCCGGAATGTTCTTCTCGAGATACCCACGGTAGACTGCATATTTGATCCTATTCCCCGAAGGTGACATCTCCAGGATATCCTTTATGATCGAGTAATTAAAAGCGTTTAATATGCTCGTAGAATAAGCAGAAAAGGGCTTGAGTTCTGATAACAATCGCTTTGCTCTATCTCGGGTCTTTTCGAATGAGTCAGATGATATGGCTACAGCATTCTCCTTCATCTTCTCTCCGATCTCGTTAAGTGTCTGCATCTTCTCATCCAATACGGAGCTCCTCTTATCCAATTCCTTGATATATCTGTCTATCCTCTTCATCACCCTTATCGCACTATGTTGCCTTTCTCTCACAGTTTTTTCACTGTACTCTCCACCCCTGGTATATATGGCGGTTAATTCCACTCCAAGGTCATAAAGATTCTTCTCAGGATGTATGAGTTCCTTATAATTTTCAAAGGAAATGGAATGAGGTAATAGATACGGAGAAAATGCGGCATTTTGTTTTCTTATCGATGTTGTTATCACCCACAATATTGGAAACAATATGATACATAACAGCGTTATTAAGACGATATGGGTAAGCCAATTCTTTCTTCTCCTAACAGCCATTACCTGTTCACCTCTTCGAGGGCACCCGAAAACTTGAAGTTTATAGCACTTATACTCGCCACTATGAAGAATATTATCACCGATATCGCTGAAGCGAATCCATAGTCTTGTCCATGCCCTCCCTCGAATGCCAGCTTATAGGTATATGAGATCAATATATCCGTCGAACCAGCTGGAGTTTGAGCATTCGGTAGTGGAGGACCCCCCTGGGTTAATAGGTATATATTCACGAAGTTGTTGAAATTGAAAGCGAATGAACCGACCAACAAGGGAGCAACAGCGATCAGAAGCAAGGGAAGGGTTATGCGCCAGAAACGCTGTATTCGATTGGCGCCATCCATATCTGCTGCCTCATAAAGCTCACCCGGAATGCTCTGCAAGGAACCGAGACAAACGGTCATCATATATGGAAAGCCAAGCCACAAATTCACCAGCAACACGGAAAATTTTGCCCACATGGGATCGCTAAGCCAGGGAACTGTTGTGGTGTGAAACCATTTCGATAGCACGAACTTATTCAGAAATCCATATGTTTCATTGAATATACCCTCCTTCCATACAAGAACTGATATGAATGCAGGGATCGCCCAGGGAATGATGAGTAGGGTTCTATAAACTGTCCTTGCTCGGAGTGTAGGATTGTTCAAGACGAGAGCAAGTGCAAGCCCAACTGCAAAGGTCAGGAGAACACTCAAAAAGGCGTAAGTAAACGTCCAACCGAAGACTTTGAGAAATGGGCCAGAAACAGTGGGATCTGACC
>WFSK01000051.1 GCA_015486095.1 Thermotogae bacterium | reverse complement strand
CTTCTGATGGATACAAGCTATCGGATTCCTTAGAAGAGAAAATAGAGAAAAACTTAAAGGTGGTAGAAAAGAAATATGTTCCTGCCACTTCAGTGGGGAGATTTGAGATGCTCCCTGGGACGAAAGAAACCTACATCAGATACGTGTTAAAGAAGGTCGTACCGGATCTGGATCTGGAAGGAATGAAGATAGTTTTGGATACTGCCAATGGCGCAGCGTATACCATAGCTCCTGAAATATTTCGATTATTGGGTGCCCAGGTAGTTGTCATCAATGACCTCCCAGATGGTCTAAACATAAATGAAAGATGTGGTTCTACTCATCCAGAGGGTTTATCGAAGACAGTGATAGAGGAAGGGGCGAATTGTGGCATAGCCTTCGATGGCGATGCAGATAGATGTATCATGGTAGATGAACAGGGAAATATCGTAGATGGAGATAAGCTCATGGTTATAAATGCCTTGGATATGAAAGAAAGAAAAGTTCTCAAAGCGAATGCGGTAGTGGCCACCGTTTTGTCGAATGTAGGTATGGAGATCGCCTTGAAGAGGGAAGGGATAAAACTCGAGCGTACAAAGGTTGGAGATAGATACGTAGTGGAGAGAATGCGTCAGATCGGTGCAAATATTGGTGGAGAACAAGCGGGGCATATCATATTCACCGACTATTCAACAACAGGTGATGGTATAATTACGGCTCTCTTGACCCTGAAAGTGATGATCAGGAAGAGCAAACCTCTCTCTGAACTCGCTTCCTGCATCGAGATATATCCACAGATCATGCGTAATATCCCGATAAAGAATAAGGAAAAATTTGTTGAAGATGTGGAGATAAGAGAAAGAGTGAGAAGTATTAACGATACTTTAAGAGAAGGTAGGCTCATCGTTCGACCTTCGGGAACGGAGCCGGTTGTAAGGATCATGGTGGAGGGAAGGGATGAGAAAGAGATATCTGCAATAGCTGATGATCTATCTGGTTTCATAATGAAAAGGCTTGGTGGAAACGTTTGAGGGAATTCAGAAGATATTATCAATTATCTCTTCTGCTCGACTATTTCATCACACTTTTGATCTTCGTTTTCGTTACTTTTGCGAGATATGGGGAAGTAAGTTCGAAGAGATTCGAGGATATTCTTGTCTTCTCTTTCGTAATGATCTTCTTCTTCGTAACATTCAGAATATATTCTATAGAACGTAACACGAAATTCAACGAGCTCTTGATCTTCACAGCTATAGCTAATCTCTTTTCCATTACGTTTCTATCGTTGATCTATTTTTACTTTCTCAAGATAGATTTTGCCAGATTCGTGTTTTTCACGAGTATCTTACTCGATACCCTGATAATTCCTGTTTTCCATTTTACGCTTACCAAGGGCTTTAGGGCACACATCAATCCTGAAAAGATCCTGATAGTAGGTGCCAATAAAAAAGGAAAGAAGATAGCAAAATCATTAGTAAGGCAAGGAGATCTGTATGCTCAAGAGGTCGTGGGTTTTGTGGACGATAGGATAAAAGGCGAGTTTGAAGGCTTTTCTGTTCTTGGGAAATGTTCTGAAATAGAAGCGGTGGCGAAGAGAGAAAAGATAGATGTAATTGTCTTATCTACCAGGGTTACGAAGAGATATCAATCTTTATTGGAGGAGTTGGATGGGATGGGCATAAGAATTGTCGATATGGATACCCTTTACGAGAAGCTGGAGGAGCAGATCCCAATAGAGTATGTAGAGAGAAACATCTTCTGGCGTGAATTTTCTTTCCAGACGAGGGCAATAAACAATGACTTCTTGAAGAGATTCTTCGATGTCGTGATCTCGTTGATAGGAATGATCTTCTTATCTCCTCTCTTCCTCTTCGTTGCGATAGGTGTGAAGTGTACTTCTAAAGGACCTGTGATATACAAACAGAAAAGAGTCGGGTTGAATGGCAAGGTATTTACCATATACAAATTCAGGAGTATGCGAGTAGATGCGGAAAAGGACGGGATACAGTGGGCGAAGGCTCGTGATCCCCGCGTTACTCCTTTCGGTAGATTCATACGACCAACCCGATTGGATGAACTTCCTCAGCTTTTCAACGTATTGAAAGGAGATATGAGCCTCGTTGGTCCCAGACCGGAAAGACCCGAATTCGTAGAAGAATTGAAGAAAAAGGTGCCTTTCTACACCCAGAGGTTTAAGGTCAAACCCGGCCTAACTGGCTGGGCGCAGATAAAATACAAATACGACGAAACCTTGGAGGATGTGAAGAACAAGCTGGGATATGACCTGTATTACATAAAATATGCATCACTTCTCTTCGACCTCAAGATCATACTGTACACGATAGAAATAGTCCTCTTCGGGCGAGGTGCACATTGAGACACGATAGATACAATAGATTGAAGACATATCTGTTAAACAAATATGGTTTCCCCGTGTACAAGATTCCTGTGGATGCAGGTTTCACTTGTCCGAATAGAGATGGGACCCTTGGATGGGGAGGGTGTATATTCTGCGAAGAGACGGGTAGCGGATTTGCCATCCAGAACAGGGGAGAATCTATAAAAACACAGGTGTTGAAAGGGATAGAAAGAATGAAGCAAAGATATCCCAATGCAAAATTCTTCGTCTACTTCCAAAACTTCACCAACACTTATGCCCCTCCTGAAGTATTGGATTTGAAGTATAAGCAAGCTCTATGTCATCCAGACGTCATAGGTGTGGATATATCTACACGTCCAGACTGCGTTCCAGAAGAAGTTTTGGACGTTATAGAGAAGCTCTCTGATCAAATTCACGTAACCATCGAGTACGGAATGCAGACCGCAAACTACAAGACCCTGATGAAACTCAACAGAGGTCATACCCTCGGAGAATTCATCGATGCAGTCATTCGCACGAAGAAGAGAAATTTAGAGGTAGTGGCCCATGTCATATTGAATTTACCCTGGGACGATAGGATAGACGTTGTAGAGACGGCGAAGATACTCAATGCTTTGCGGGTGGATGGGGTTAAGATACATTCATTATACATCCCGAAAGATTCTGTTATGGCGGATATGTACAAAAGAAAGGAGATAGAGATATGTTCATTGGAAGAATACGTCGATAGAGTGATCACGTTTTTGGAACATCTGTCGCCAGCGATAGTTATACACAGGTTGGTAGCCGAAGGGCCAAGAGATGGCTGCATTTTCAACAACTGGGGTTTGCTGAAAATACAGGTGATAAATGCGATAGAGCGGGAACTAGAGAAAAGAGATACAAGACAAGGAAAGCAAGTAAGATTGACAACTCATAAGTTGAGTAATTGAATAGCAGGGGATAATCTTGGTATGCGAGTGTTGTAAGTGGTTGCGAAACAAATCTATCGTTGTTTCGAGGCGAATGTGAGTGTACCCTATGCTTGATTCGGTTGGTTTTGCATTGGACCGCATCGAGTGTTCGGTAGGGAACATATCTTGATGTGCATCGTTGATGTGAACGAACACGTTGCTCGCTTCTGTCAGTAGCATATTGGTCAGCATCGAGCATTCTTCCATAAATGCCAATGCACTCACAACATCCTGTTTCTCGCCAATATGCTATCTTCTTCCAGCTTCGCAACCGTTCACAACATTTCCACATCAAGATATGTCCTCTACCTCATTTGCTATATGAGTCTCAAAGCAGCCTCTCAACAACGATAGCGGTTTCGTAGGTATAAAATATATTTGATGATCTGAGATGACCGAGAGGATCTGATGCG
>WFSK01000050.1 GCA_015486095.1 Thermotogae bacterium | reverse complement strand
GTTATTCACCAGCGATAAGTCTTCGTTCACTTCGCTATGCCTTGCAACACCCTTCACAGATCACACACTCATAATATGGACGCTCGTCACAGTCCGACGTGATACCCCTAAGTCGAGCAACGTCTTCACTTACACAACGATGCACATCGAGATATGCCTCCTACCGAATTGTTTAGATTTTCATCAACACGGTTTGATATAGAGCCAATTGCTTTTCATTCATAACACTTTAGCAATTCATAGAGTCATGATAAAATGGGGATAAGAAATGAGAGGAGATGATGATATATGCTTACCGCCATTTTTTCCTTATTACTCGGTTTATTTGCTGGAATCCTCGGGGGATTGGTGGGTATTGGAGGAGGTATAATTATCGTACCATCACTGGTTTATCTATTCAAGATGTCTCAACACCAGGCCCAGGGCACAACTTTAGCATTGATGGTCCCCCCTATTGGTTTGCTCGCTGCCTGGGCATATTATAAAAGGGGATATGTTAATCTCACCGTGGCAGCTTTCGTAGCTTCCGGTTTCTTCGTTGGTGGTTTACTCGGTGCAAGGATAGCCAATTCGATATCAGATGTTATACTACGAAAGGTATTCGGGATAGCGCTACTCATAATAGCCATATATACTATATTCAAGAAATGAGATATAATGTTTAGCGGTGAATAAGATGCCTATAGTAGAGGTCAAACAGAGACTGATCAAGAAGATTAAAAAATTGACTGCTTTACCAACACTCGATGCCTCAATTCAAAAGATCATGGAGGTTGCACAAAATCCAAAATCATCTGCTGCCGAGATGGAGGAAGTGATCTCGAAAGACCAGAGTCTGTCTGGTAAGGTATTGAAGATCGTGAATTCCGCCTATTACGGTTTCCCACGCCAGATAGATTCGATATCGCAGGCAATAGTGGTACTGGGGTTTCAGGCGATCAAGAACCTTGCCCTAACTTCTTCCGTAAAAGATATGTTTAAAGAAAGTCGCAAAGGTGTTTTGGACATGAAATCTCTGTGGTTGCACAGCATGGCAACTGCCATCGCTTCAGAGACCATTGCAGAGTACATGGGGTATCAAAAGAAGGAGGAGGCCTTTACAGCTGGGCTATTGCATGATATAGGGAAACTCGTGATGAACATATTTGTCCCAGAATTAAGAGAGGTTGTGGAAAAGGTAAAGAAAGGAGAATTGACCTTTTTTGAAGCCGAACAGGAAACTCTGGATATAAATCACGCAGTAGTTGGAAAATACTTACTCGATATCTGGAATCTTCCCAATCCTATCGTTATGGCGGTTTTATATCATCATGAACCGATGAAAGCAGAAGATATATTGTATGCAGACCTCGTGAAATTCGTGTATCTCGCCGATAATCTCGTCAAGATCAAAAGATACGAGGCAGTCCATGAAGGGAGGATCAGGATAGAAGCAGATGTCTGGAATGCACTTGGGATGACACCCAAGACATTTTGGTTGATCAGTAAGGAAGTGGGAGAAAAGATAAAGAAGGCACGCGATGTATTCGGCATATGAAGCTTGCAGGGATGAGAATGGGGATGATCGTACATGAAACTGCTCGTTATGGATGTTGGTAACACACATATGGTAATAGGGATCTACGATAATGGGCAATTGATAAGGAAATGGCGTATTTCTACCGATATCCACAAGACAGAGGATGAGTATTTTCACATCATCCATTCCTTTCTGCGTGACATAGATGTAGAAAAAAGAGATATAAAAGGTCTTGCGGTTAGCAATGTGGTACCTTCTCTCGATTATATGATACACAGGATGTCTGAAAAGTACCTCGATGTGACACCATTTTTTATCTCTCCCGAAGATATCTCTTGGATCACGTGGAATGTAAAGAATCCAAAGGAAATAGGTGCGGATAGGATAGCAAATGTATGTGGGGGGTATGAAAAATATGGCGAAGATGTCGTGATAATCGATTTCGGTACAGCTGTTACGTTCGATGTTTTGGTAAATGGCGCGTTCGAAGGCGGACTCATATTACCAGGTATTGGAATATCCTTCGAAACTCTTTCTACAAAGGCAGCGAAATTACCCATGGTCGAGTTTTATATCCCACCAGCAGTTGTGGGTAAGGATACGATGTCCAATATACAATCTGGGATAAGCAGGCTATATATGCATGGTATAACAGGAATCATAGATGATATATCCACTCATTACGGCATCGATTTTCATGTCGTTGCGACAGGTGGCTTCGGTAAGATATTTGCCGATAAGTGTTATAACATAAACAATTATGACCCGAATATAACTTTATTTGGATTGTATACAGCTCATATGAAGGTTAAAAAAGGAGTAATCATGAGATGAGAAAGTGTGCACTTGTCATATCCTTATTCCTTTTCTTCGCAACATTGGGTCTTGGTATCATAACATATCCAATAGAATTTAACTTTACCATGAATTCTACCCTCACGGATGAAGGTACATCCTTTCGATACGAATTCGAAGATGCCTTGAAGACGAAATGGGATGAGATCACCGCAAACTCCGGTATCATTTCGGTAACACCAACGGATACGAGATACCTTCCGAATATTCCAACGTTCAACATAAGAGTTAAAACTTCGGCTACATCTATTTCAGTTATTACATATATAACGAAAAAAGGGAAACGTATATTCAGAAGGAATTATCACTTCTTTTCCAAGAAGGAAGTTTTAGATAATACCGAATCTATACTCGTGAATTTACTCGAATGGCTGGCATTTGACAGGTTCAAAAGAGGAGATTTTGGCTCGAGTTTGAAATTGACATATTCAACTGCCTTAGATGAATACCCTTCATTCTCTCCCGACGGTAAACGCCTGTTTTATATAACGGAAAGATACAAGGGGAACAGGAACATAGAATTTAGAGACCTGATCACGAACTCCGCTATTCCATATCTAATATTTCAGAGCAGCGAGTATTTTCCACGCGTGGCACCGGATTCATCGAAGATACTCTTTCAAGGAACTCTCTTTGGAAGTGGTTGGAATGTACTGTACATCGATGGTATACCCGATAAAACTCCTCCACTTTCATCCGTTCACATCGTTAACGAGAATCCTTCGATCGCTTATACCCCCTGTTGGGTAGGGACAGATGAGATAGCCTATGCTCGAGAAAACAAAAAAGGGAAAGATATCGTTCTATACGATCTTAAGACACGAAAGAGGATAAACTTGACCAAGACACCCGATAAACGTGATTTTTCTCCCTGCTTCGATCCTCATTCTGACTCCATTTTCTTCGTCGCAGACAACGACGGAAATTTCGATATCGAGAAAATCAACCTAAAAGATGGAAAGATTCGGCCTGTCATAGCAACGTTATTCAACGAATTCGATCCCGTTGTATCTCCAGATGGAAGATATCTGGTATATTCCTCAAATATAGGGGGAAGATTCGACCTATGGTTCTACGATATGAAAAGACACATATCTATGAAGCTAATAGAAACGAAAGGTGATTCCTTTTATCCAGCCTTTTCCCCCGATGGAAAGTACGTGGTATGGGCAGAATACGGCGAAGACGAACCAGATATATGGGTTACTCGCTTCAATCCCGTTGTGCGCTTCAAAGTGGCGAAGTGGGTAAAAGCTATTTTCAATGAACTATTCAACATAACGAGGGGAGGGATCGCAGGAGGCGAGGGTGTTGAACATAGATGAATTTTATAACAAATGAGTGAGAGGAGGAGATGAAAATATGAAATTATCTTATGAAAAGATAAGATTAAGGATGAAAGAAACGTTCAGGATAGCAAGGTTCTCCACAGATTTCTCAGATCAGGTTGTGGTATACCTGGACGACGGTAAATACGTGGGAATGGGTTCCGCCACACCCTCGAGTTATTATGGCGAAACAGTAGATACCGTTATAGCTGTATTGGAATACGTAAGACCAACGCTCGAGCAAGTGAGTGATCCATTCGATATCGAAAGAATAGAAGCAGAAATAGAAAGGCAAATAAGACGAAATGGGGCAGCGAAAGCGGCTATAGATATGGCATTAAACGATCTCATCGGAAAGCACCTTTCCATGCCTCTTTATCGTCTTTACGGCTCTTCTACGACGACACCCATTTCTTCTTACACCATAAGCATAGATACGATAGAAGGGATAAAGAGGAGGGTAAGAGAAGCGAAAGACTATCCTATATTGAAGGTGAAATTGGGCACAGAAGAAGACATGGAGATCATAAAGACCGTTAGGGAAAATAGCAACGCAATTATCAGAGTAGATGCCAATGCGGCATGGCAACCCAAGGAAGCGGTTGAAAAGATAGAACAGATGAAGAGTTTGGGTGTAGAGTTCGTTGAACAACCCATCTCACCATACGATCTCGATGGCTTAAAATACGTATACGAAAGAAGTCCATTACCGATAATAGTCGATGAATCCGTAGAATTTCCCTGGGATATAGGAAAGATAAGTGATAGAATAGATGGCATAAACATAAAATTGATGAAATGCGGTGGTATGAGAAGGGCAATGGAGATGATTCACGTTGCCAGAGCGATGAACCTGAAAGTCATGCTCGGTTGTATGACCGAAAACAGCGTTTCAATAGCGGCTGCAGCACATCTGGCGGGTTTGGTGGATTACGTGGATTTAGATTCGACTCTCTTCTTCGTTGAAGAACCTTTTAAGGGTTTTTCAAACGACAAAGGTATATTGAGATTATCGAATGAACCAGGATTGGGAGTGAATAAGGTGTGATCACATTCAAAAACGATGAGATGTACGTAGAAAGGGTGAAGATGTCGGATGTAGCTGCAAAGTTTGGAACTCCCACATATGTTTATTCCCTGAGGAGGATCGAAGAGAATCTAAGGATCATCTCTTCCGTTTTCGATGAACTGGATTTCCACCTTAACTACGCCATGAAAGCCAATGCAAATATACATCTGCTTCGGATCCTCAAGGAAAATGGCTGCGGAGTTGATGCAGCATCCTACGGTGAAATACTGTTGGCAAGGTATAGCGGCTTTTCCCCCAAGGAGATCGTACTCAACGGTGTTGGAAAAGAAGATGAAGAATTGAGATTTGCCCTTAACAACAACGTTTATGCGGTGAATTGCGATTCTGTGGAGGAATTGGAATATTTAGATGCCATGGC
>WFSK01000049.1 GCA_015486095.1 Thermotogae bacterium | reverse complement strand
GATATTGGTAAAGAAGCAGGCGGGGAATTTATAAGAGACGTTAGGATCGCACATTCTTCTAAAGAGGCCCTTTTAAAACTGGAAGAAGGTGGAAGGAAACTCTACATGAAAGGCATTTTCGAACAAGGAGATCTCCTATTAAGTGGTAAAACACTTGGAAGACCCTCGAGTATGAATTGGAATGGTACCATCTTCATTCAGAGAAAAAGAGGGAAAAGGGTAAAATTCATAAATATACTGTCCTGGACGGATATCCCCGAGATCTCGGGTATCAATGGAGCCTCTATAGTGTTAAAGTTAAAGGGTGAGCGTCACAGTATTCTGATAGATACTTCCAAAAACGTATATAGTCTCTCGGTGGAAAGAGATGGTAAAACCATAGGATTTTATGGATACAACGCGAAGCCTGAAGGTGTCTATGAAATGGGTAAGGTAAAGAGGAGTTTGATATCTACCTTTACATTGTATAGAGGATTGAAGAATAACGTAGACATTCCTGAAGGGGTAAAATGCCTTGCCAACGAAGCCTTGATACGAGATGGTAACACTTTTGTAGTGAAGGAAAGTAAACATAAGGAAAAACAGAGGTTTTCCAGGCCCGAGATAATTCATCTCAGGCTGATGGAAGGAGAAGAGGAAGAAGATATCCCCCTCGATATCAGGGATCCACTGAAAATAAAGGCATTCGTCCCAAATCTTTCTGGGAGTATCCTAAAACTCCAATTTAGAAATCTCTCTCCATATGTTATCTCTGGAAACCTTGAAACGGATGTAAACAACTATATTCATGAAGAGGAGATCTCGATCGGAGGATTCGAGAACACAGGGTATGAAGAAAAGCTCGTGGATCTCGATAGGGAATTAGATATCAAGGTGAGCATTAAAACTAAAGTGGGGAAATTCAACTACAGCAGACGTACAAGAACTGCTTTTGCCTTGAAGATCCCCACCTCTCCCTCCTTCAATGGTGATTGGAATGGCTGGCGAAGGGAAAAACCTCTGCTCATGATCTACAAAGATCAGGTCAGGCACGGAGAAAAAGAGTGGGCTGGCCCAAAGGATCTTAGTGGTAAGGCATTCTTGAATTACGATGATAAAAATCTGTATATAGGCCTTTCTGTCATCGATGATCATCTTGTACTGTACGGAAGGTGGAGAAGACGTAGGTATTTCACCGAAGAAAGAAGGCACCTTCTCGAACGAATGTACGATAGCGATGGTTTTCAGATATATTTTGACGTTAGAGGAGATGAAAACCAGGAGACCTCTGCTTTCACTCCTGGCTCTTTTGGTCTTCTATTTGCACCCCACATGAGATCGAAGAAGATAGAGATCGCCGAAGTATGTTCGAATTGGATCGATATTTCTAAGATCGAAGGGATCTGGTATCCAACCGATATTGGATACGATGCATTCGTTAAGATACCACTTCATGTGCTTGGAATGGATTCCATAAAGAAAGGTGATAAAGTATGCTTCGATATCATACTCAATGATAACGATGGCACGGATAGGCGTAATCAACAGATGGTATGGAGTGGGGCTCGCGGCGGCAGGATATGGTTACATCAGCAGTACCACTTCCCGAATCTATTTGGATATCTGTTCTTTCGAGGAGATGATAGATAATGCGCATACTCGTTATAGGGGCATGTGGCAGGATGGGTAGAGGCCATGTCAAATACCTAAAAGAGCTGGGATGTGAAGTCTATGGTCTCGACATGGCTCCAAATATAGATCTTATCTCTAAAGAAATCGGTTTTATCCCCGTGAACGATATAAAAGAGATCCCAAAATTGGGTATCGAGGGTATTACGGTAGTCGTTCCTCCAAGCGAAGAACCGAAGATATGTAAAAGGCTTTTGGAGATGGATATGAACATCTTGTGCGAAAAACCCGTAGCACTTTCCAGCGAAGATATATCCTCTATCATCGAAGTGGAAGAAAGAGCAAAGGGTAGAGTAATGGTAGGATTTACCATGAAATACGATGCATCTTTTATGAAGGCGAGGGAGATCGTGAATTCTGGAAAGATAGGGAACATAGTGGGAATAAACGCCAAGAAATGCTGGAGGGCTGGCACAGATTGGAGACTGAAGAAAGGCGGGGGAGTAATTTTCATAAAGGATATTCACTACTTCGATTTGATACCATGGCTATTCGCACACTCTTTTGAAGAGGTACTTGCAATAGGAGGAAATGATTATCACGGCGGTGAATCGGAAGACAATTATTTTTTGCTTTCAAGGTTATCTGAGGGCATACCGTTCAGTTTGATCAGCGCCTGGTGGCCATATGCTAAGGGAGAATCTTATTTTGAGGTCCTGGGAACGAGAGACAGACTAATAATAGATAGAAATTCAAGAGTTTATCTTTCAGGTGAAGAGGTCAAGATCTCCCGTGAGGATCCATTGAAAGTCGAGTTAAGAGAATTCATGGATATGATCAGAGGAATAAAAAAACCGTTTCCAAACCTAACGAATGCCCTCGATGCCATCAGAATCGCAGAATGTGTTAAAAGATCTCTCGAAACAGGGAAGGTGGTGAAATGCAGATGAAACTCATCGATGTTCATGCTCATCTGTATCTCATCGAAGGACGTGAAGAAGAAGACAGATGGAGACTGGAATTTTCAAAGAAGTATGGAATATCTGCAATTATAGCATCGGTCTTGGGGAGCTGGGGTAAAAGAACGCCAACCTACTTTCCCAATCCCGAAGACTTCATATCTGGCAATAAAAGGCTCTGGAAATTCATAAACACTCATAAAAATTCGCCTAAGGTATATGGATATGTTGCAGTGAATCAGGTGTTCACGAGAGAATCAATAGAAGAGATCGAAAGAGGCATCGAGATATATGGTTTCGTAGGTGTAAAATTAGTTGCCCCCGTTCCCTGTTCCGATCCTTCAACATTTCCAATAGTTGAAAAGGCCATGGAGTATAACGTCCCCATACTGATACACACCTTTCACAAGAAACCTCAAAAGCTGTGGGGACAGAATCCATCAGATTCCTCTGATATAGCAAAGCTTGCTAAAAAATATCCCGAAGCGAAGATCATAATGGCACACATTGGGGGTGGTGGTGATTGGGAATATGCATTGAAGGCAATTAAAGATTACGATAACGCCTTTTTAGATACGAGTGGAAGTGGATGTGATAGGGGAATGATCGAAAAGGCGATAAGAGTAGTAGGTGAAGATAGGGTCTTATTTGGAACAGACTTGAATATAACTACAGGTATAGCAAAATTCAATGAGGCCAGATTATCAGGATCTCAAAGGGAAAAGATCGCCTGGAAGAACGCTATGAACATATTTGGAGGTGTTGAATCTTGATAGATTCTTTAATGGTCCTGGGCCATTGGCCGTTCAGAAGGATAGATGATGTTAATATCACCGATTTCGTAAAGGTTATGGATAAAAGTAACGTTGAAAAGGCGATGATCATCGATGTAAACGGTGCATTCTACAGAGATTCCAGTGAATCCAATTATGAACTGATAGAGGCACTGAAGGGTGTTGAAGACAGATTCATACCTTTGGGAACGATCAACCCCCTTTATCCGGGATGGAAAGATGATCTGAAAGAAATGGCAGAAAGATCTGGATTCCGTGGTTTGATCCTGTATCCTAATTATCATGGATATATTCTGTCAGATGAGCGGTTAGAAAAATTGTGGGAAGTGGTAAAATCTCTGAATCTTTTTCTGTCCATCATCGTAAGTTTCGAAGATTCAAGACAGAGACATCCCCTCGATGTAGGTCCTGTATCTGAAAGTGAAATAATAGGGTTTTTAAGGAAACACCCGGAATTGAAGTTAGCAATACACAACGCATCTTATGGGATGGCAAGGGATATATTCCTTTCCAATCCTAATAATCCGAATTATCTATTCGATATGACATTCTTCTACGATGTTCCCATCGGAGAAACCATACGATTTTTGAAGATGGTAGGAGAGGATCGCGTGTGTTTTTCTTCTTTTTATCCATTCAGGGATTACAAAATAGGAATCATGAAAGTGAAGGAGACAGGAGTAAAAAACGATTCTCCGATCTTCGGAAATAATATAAGGAGGTTTTTAGATGAAATGGAATAATTCTATGAAATTATTCAATAAAGCCAGTAAAGTTATACCGTGGGGAGTACAAACGGGAAGCAAAAAGCCTAATTTTCTGTTCTTCGGAGAAGGCCCTGTTTATGTGAAAAAGGCTTTCGGTTCACATTTAATAGATGTAGATGGAAATGAATATGTAGATTACGTTATGGGACTCGGAGCAATCATAATTGGATATAATATACCAGCTCAGAGAG
>WFSK01000048.1 GCA_015486095.1 Thermotogae bacterium | reverse complement strand
ATAGCGAAGTGAACGAAGACTTATCGCTGGTGAATAACAGGATGTTATGAATGTGGCGGCGTTTAAGGAGAAACGCTCGCCACTGACCAGCGGAAGGTCGAGTGAACGAGCGATAAATGCCTGCACCATCCCTGAACAGATCACACACTCATAATCTTGCAAAACCAACCGAATAGAGCGTAGGGTACGCTCACACCTGCATTGAAACAACGATAGATTTGTTTCACAACACTTCGCATATCGAGATATACCTCCTACCTCATGGAGTTTGCTGTGGTATCTCGATGTGCATCGTTAGTGTAAGTGAAGGTTATTGTGAAGACAAAGGACAGAATAACTCAGTTCGATTTCTCCTTAGAATAGCCGCTTAAGATTCTTTCTATCAAATATCCCTCTATTATGGCGTAACCTATGGTCAAAATGACAATGATCGATATAAATGGCCAGCCCAAAAAACTCGCAGCATATGGGATCCATGGGGTCTTTATGGCAAAAGCACCTATCATAGCTCCAATAACCGCAAGTCTTGCCCCTTTTTCCAGAAAGGCGTTGTACAGCGGAAAGAGGATCCAAAGGGGACCAACTATTACTGTACCAAAGAGGGCACCCAATAACACACCCTTTATGCCTGTTTCTCTTCCCATGATCCGCTGGACCGTCTTTGGAGATAAAAATACGGATAAAAATGCAGAGAACAACACAACACATAAGAACACTGGAAGCATCTTCAGAAACAAGATTGCCCCTTCTCTCAAGGCACAGGAGGTCTTCGACGGCAAAAAGAAGAAGAGTAAGATATAGAGTATAGCAACTGCACACTCGAACCAATATCTCTTCAAGTATTTCATGTTGGTACCCCTACCAACAGCATTCCTGTGAGCATGCCGATCACGATGGCTCCTACAAAGGCAAGACTATTTCTTGCAAGAGTGAAACGCTTACCGAAGATGGAGATCTCATATGGGATACTTACGAAGCCTACCATCACCCAACTGTTCAAGAAAACCGCCGTTGCTGCAATAGTGGCTCCCTTTTTCAGCAGAAATGCTCCCAATGGGTAAGCAGAAGAGACGGGTCCAGCAACGATCGTTCCTGCAAGGGCAGAACTTAAGATAGATAGCAAACCTTTCCCCTTTCCAACAACGGATACCACAAAATTCTTCGGTACGAACACATCGAATAATCCGATAAGGAGAAAGACAGAAATGAGGAAGGGGAGCTGTTGTAAAAATCGCAAGATCCCTTTCTTAACCGCTTTTGTAGCACCAGATCTGCTCTTCTTAAAGGCATAAATATAACATAAGATAACTATGATGCCGTAGATAACGGCTCCCCAGATGTTCATTTCTCTAATCTCTCCTCGAGTTTCATCAAACGAGACTTCAGGTCTGCAAGTTGTCTGCGAAGATCTACATTTTCTTTCTTCAACCTCTCGATCTCATCACTTTCACCAGTTTTCTCTATTACAACTTCTTTTGGCTCTACTGGTTTGGGTTCTTCGATCGAAATTTTCCTGTGCAAGAACTCCTCGAGTACATCTCTCACTTTTCCATATGCCCCGGTTACTGCCTTTATCCCATAATCTTCGAAATATCGTTGTGCTCTTGGGCCCATGCCACCCGTTATGATCGTATCAATCCCATGTTCTCTCATAAAGGCGGGTAATTCTCCTGGATTGTGGTAACCAACAAAAGGATTAGGCATAGATTTCACATCTTTTACCCTGTCTTCTTCCACTTCCACGATGATGTAGTACGGGCAGTGACCAAAATGATAACTCAAGACACTCTCTAAACCATCCTGCTGATCCGCGGTAAAACAGATCTTCATAATTCTCACCTCCTCGATATCAAGATATCTTCTTCTGTTCAACGATCACGATATCATTTTCTTCCAGGAGTTTATCCATCTCATCTAAGCAGTGTGAAACATCTTCTAACTTTTGCGAAACGAGCTCGAATTTAGCGACAGAAGGGGCCTTCTCATCATAGCAGACCTTAAGAGATGGAATATTCATGGATAAATTTACCACATCACAATCACATTTCTCGGTAATATCCACCAATTTCTTTGGAATATCTCTTTCCAATATATGTCCAGATATAGTGAACTCTACTCTACGGTTCGCCTGGGAGACAACCCTTTCTGCCTCTGCCCTCGCCTTATCGAGTGCGACCTTTATGCCCTTTCTCTTGCTCTCTTTTTGAACGTATTTAAGGACGGCATATTCCCTTTCGATCTTATGAACCATATCCTTTGGTGGAAAGCTTATCGCTCCTACAGGGCATACAGTTTCACACGTTGTACATCCAACAAGACAGTTATACGGATTTACAACTTTCGACTTGTTCCCTACCATTTCATATACATTCCTACCACAGGTTACAAAACATAGACTACATCCAATACATTTGATCTCATCTACGCTTGGAAACCAGGGAATCTTCTCCCTTGGGATGCCATGCCACGTGTCACTTATCCTACTCATTTCAAAACCTCCTTTATTTTGTTTATCAAGTTATCCATTACTTTCAGATTCCTCTCCGCGTTATTTGCCCAATTCTTCAGGTATTCACGTCCAGCGTTCGTTATAGAATAGATCCTTCTCGGTGCACCAGAACCTTCTATCTCCCATTTAGAGGTTATTAATCCACTTAATTCCATATCTCGAAGTAACCTATATGCAACACCATAGGAAACGAAGGCAGGATCTATACCCAGCTCCTTTAATTCATCTACGAGCGAATATCCATGCGCAGGATTCTTTAGTAGAAGATACAAAAGAGCTGCTACCAACGTGTTTCCTGTTCTAAAACCGAATTTTGCACACCTCATCCTTTTCATACCAAATATATTATATACACATATGTTCATTTTGTCAATAGGTAGAATTTATAGATATTCCAAGATCAAAAATATGAAGATATATCTCAATGGAGTAATATCACGTTATGGTTGGGCAAGTATCAAATATCGAAATATGAGCCCTTATTATCGTAAAGAACTATGATCCTTCTGATATTCTCTGCGTTCATCAAGGCGGCAAGCAAAACGAGTGTTAAAAATGGTTGATTTATCAAACAACCGATGAAGATGATGAACATTCTAACATCGCGACCTATCCTCAGGTAATGTTTGCCTGGAATGAGACTCTTCTTCATGAAACTATCATATTTATCAGCCATATAGCTGTTCATAAATGTACCTATAATAGCCAAAAATCCAACGAAAAGTGATAGAATAGGAGTATATTTGCCAAAGGAATATACGTAATAAGTTAAGCCAAAGAGTATGAAGGCATCGGCATACCTATCTAATACAGCGTCAAACCATCCTCCGAATTCTGAAGCCAGGAATTTCAATCTCGCTATTTCTCCATCGCAGCCGTCGATAATAGACGATAATTGTACTAATGATCCTCCAATGATCAAATTCATATAACCTCCAAAAGTGAAGAAGAAAGCACCTAAAACGGAGAGGAGAAAAGAAACGATGGAAACAAGATTTGGCGTAATATTAGTTCTTACAAGGTATTTCGTGATCTTAATCGATACACGCCTGTTAAGGTGTCTCGAAATAGGACCATCAGAAACCTTACTTAAGTCTGACATAAGTTTTTTCTCAGCCTTCTTAAACGCTTTTTCATCGTCTACATCGATCCAATAAGAGTTATGAGGGAATTCAAATGTCTTAGCCTTTCCATTCTCTGCCAAGATCTTCATCCCCCCAGAAAGAGAATCGTTACCTCTATTCCTGCTTTCCTGAATAGCATCGAAAATTACTGGGGTACAGAGAAAAATGCCAGTATCGTAAGCGTTATATCTTTCGATCCTCTTCCCTATATCCAATATCCTGTTATCTCTAACGAGGACTTTTGTAACATCATCGATATCGATAAACTCATTACTCTCTACATTTTTATCCACAACCAACATAACCTCACCATCGGGTATCTTTACATCTTTTAGTTTTTCAAGTACTGCTCCATCGAAGATGTGATCTCCCATCATCAGAATAAAATTATCGTTTGATAAGAATTCCTTAGCTTTAAGGACAGATATGCCATTTTCCTTCTTCCACTCATCGTTTGTTATATATGTTATGTTTATACCCCTATTATGACGAAGTTCATCGAGATGTTGTCTGAGTTTCTTCCCGTTGTAACCAGTTACCACATAAAATTCATCCAAACCACTTTTCTTAGCAGTCAATATCACTCGCTCGATAAGTGGCACCCCGAGGAGTGGGATCAATGGCTTCGAGTTTCCTTTGTTCGATAATCTCTTACCCTGACCAGCAGCAATTATTAGGCACTTCATGTCTAAATCCTCCTATACAGGATTTTAACTATTATAGAGTTTTAACTATGAGAATCTCTTTCTGATTATGTGGGGTTAACCCGATCAGTAAGATTAAGATATCTCTTTACAACTT
>WFSK01000047.1 GCA_015486095.1 Thermotogae bacterium | reverse complement strand
GGCAGAAGCAAGCGGAGCACATTCCCATGGATTCCCGCACCAGCGATGAGCACACCATTTTTCATCGCTTCTTGAATAACCTTCGATGCAGTATCACTGTCTGGTTCCCAAGTTTGTTTATCTTTGACAAATTCCATTGCTCGCATCGCACCGATCCCTCTTACCTCTCCAATAACAGAGTATTTTCTTTCCATTTCTTTGAATCTTCTATCTATGATCTCTCCAAGATGTACTGCCCTATCTAAAAGATGTTCTCTATCGATCATCTTCAAAACCTCGATACCCGCCCTGCAGGCAACGGGATTCCCGCAGAATGTACCACCTATAGAACTGCCAGGAAGTGCATCGAAGTATTCCTTCTTTCCAACAACTGCTGAAAGTGGTAAACCTGCAGCAATAGACTTCGCAAGCGTGATTAGGTCAGGCACGACGTCCCAATTCTGTATGGCGAGAAATTTACCTGTCCTTCCATATCCGCTCTGTACTTCATCTGCTACGAAGAGAATGCCATATTTCTCTGTTATCCTTCTCACTTCTTCAAGAAATCCCTCTGGTGGTACATTAAAACCGCCTTCTCCTTGTATCGGCTCAATCACAACCGCTGCAACATCCTCGGGATAAACAGTATCCTTCAATACTCTTTCGAAATCCTCTACTCTCATCTTATTTAAATGTGGATTTGGAAAGGGAAGCCTATAGACTTCAGAGGCAAACGGCCCGTAGATATATCTGTACTTCACTCTGTGTGTCATAGTCATCGTTAGTAATGTTCTACCATGAAATGCCTGTTCGAAAACAACTATTGCCTTTCTCTTCGTTACGCCTTTCGCTATCTTCACCGCGTTTTCCACTGCCTCTGCTCCACTGTTGAAAAAAGCAACCTGCTTTTCAAAATCACCTGGGGTCCTTTCGGCGATCATCTTAGCGAGTTCTGCAAGTGGTTCATAAGGTATCGATGTGAAATCTGTATGTAAGTATTTCTCCGTTTGATCTTTTATGGCATCTACCACATGTTGAGGTGTATGACCAACTATAAGACATCCCCAACCACCAGTAAAGTCGAGAAACCTATTTCCATCAACATCCTCTACCACTGCACCGTGTCCCTTTGCTATGTAAAAAGGAGCAAGTGATTCCAATGGGGACGCAACAAATTTCTCCCTTTTCTTTGCGATCTCCTTACTCTTCGGTCCGGGAATTTCTGTTTTGATAAGAATGCTACCCATCATTATCCATCCTTTCTTTAGAAGTTTGAGAAATATTCCATAGAATAGTTATTAATTATATCATGAGAAATCCAAGATTTCAGCAGTAGTAGGCTCTATGTCAAATTGTGTCGATGAAGATCAGATGAACGGAGGCAGGGCATTATATTTGCAGGGTCGGGTCTTATGTCCTCATAAGGAGCGTTGCCATGCGAAAAACGTATTCGACATCGGAACATCTTTTTTCATATCATGTGTGTAGACGCATTAAAATGGATGGTCGTAGGATATCTGGGTCTGGAAATCTGGTTGAAATAATGGCACATATGATCACCCCTATGATGATCAGTATCAACATAATTATCGTCTTTCTGGCATCATCTTTCTCGTTCATGATTTCTTTACATAGGTATGGAAGAGCTTGTCTTCACCTTGCTTCACATCTACCAATTTTAATCCACCGATCATCTCTATGATCTTAGGTGCCAGTTGAAGCATTCTTGGATCATCTGAGACTATTTCCATATCTTCATTATTCTTCATCTCCAAACTTGCCTTCTTTACTTTTTCTTGCCTTTCCTTCGGTGTCAATCCCCTTACATCTACGATTTTCATCTCTTCACCTCCTTTAAATAGGTGCCAACGGCACGATGTGTAAAACACCTGAATCCTTCAGTATAACAGCCTTTACACCATAAACACTCTCGACGTTTTCCCGAGTGAGGACTTTGGTCGACTCCCCAGCATCGTGTATCCTTCCTTTATTTAAAAAGATGAGCTTGTCGGAAAACCTGACAGCTAGATTCAAATCGTGAATCGCCATCACTACAGTTATTCCTCTTTCCTCGACCACGGACCTTATGATATTTAAGACTTCAAGCTGGTGCCTTAAATCCAGATTGCTTGTAGGTTCGTCCAGCAAGATGATCTCTGGTTCCTGTGCCAAAGCCCTTGCTATGAGAACTTTCTGTCGTTCACCTCCTGAAAGTTCGTTGAATTGACGGAGTGCCATTTCCTCTAATCCCATTAGAGATAGCACGCGGGAAACGATCTCCTTATCCCTACGAGAGATTCCCCAATTTACATACGGTTTCCTCCCGAGCAGCACGGTATCGAACACGGTGGAGGGAAAAAGATAACCAGTGGATTGCGGTACGTAAGCTAGGAGCCTTGAGAGCCTTCGAAGTTTTATCTTCTCCACGTCTTTTCCCTCTACTAGAATGGTGCCTTTCCGGGGTTTTAATATCCTGTTGATGCACTTAATAAGAGTGGTCTTCCCTGAACCATTTGGACCAACCAGGCTTACCATCTCTCCTCCTTCTATGCCTATCGTAACTCTTTCTAAAACAGGCCTGGAGTCATAGCTAAAGCTCACCCCTTTTATTTTGAGCTTCATTGCCAGTATTGCCTCCTCCTTTTCATAAGAAGGTAAAAGAAAAATGGAGCCCCGATGAATGAGAGCACGATTCCCACCGGGATTATGGTGGGAGATATGATCGTTCTACCAATGGTATCTGCTGTAAGGAGCAAAATAGCTCCTAATATGGCAGAGGCAGGAAGGAGGTAGCGGTGATCTCCTCCGATTAAAAGTCGAGTAATATGAGGTGCTACTAAACCAACAAAGCCAATAATTCCAGTGAAACAGGTAATAGAAGCTGTAATAAGGGACGCCAATACCATAGATATTATTCTCACCCGGCTGCAGTTGACCCCTAAACTTTTCGCAACCTCATCTCCTCCCTGGGCCATGGCGTTCAAATCCCAAGAATACTTCAGCAGAAGAGGGAGACAAATGAGCATTACAATCGAAACCATTCCAATATTTTCCCAAGATGAACCGGTAAGGGACCCAAATGTCCAGTGAACTACTTTGGCAATTTCTCCCTCTGTAGCAATATACTGTAGAAGCGAAGTAAAGGCACTGAAGAAATATGTCAGAGCAATTCCAACCAGAATAAATGATTCGGGTGTTATCCCTCGGAGCCTCCCAATCACCAAGATCAGTAAGGAGGTAACCATGGCGAAGATAAAGGCATTTCCGATCACCAGGTATCTGCCAATTCCTACCAGGCTGAATCCAAGAATGATCGTGAGTGACGCACCCAGAGTGGCTCCTGAAGCGACTCCAACAGTGAATGGACTCACCAACGGATTTCTTAGAGCTCCTTGCATTGCCACCCCTGCAACAGCCAAACCAGCACCTGCAATGAGCCCCATAACGATTCGAGGAAGTCTGAGATGCCAGACGATGACACGGCTAATTGAATTTTCTACACTGTGGGAAGGACCTGCGATGACAGCACGGAATACATTTCCTATTCCCAAAGATGCCCCGCCGAGAGAAGTTGCTATCAGTACAACAACCACGAGCAGGGCAAAACTAACGGAAATGAATAAGAGCTTTCTCCCTGTGAAGTGGGAGTAAAGAACGGTAGGAGAAAGGCCTGAAGGTTTCTCGGTGTTTCTCATGGCCTTGGATAGACAAAGATGCCTTTTAACTCCACTCCCTGCCACTTCTCGAGGTACTCACGAAGAATTGCCTGTGGATCGAGGGCAACTTCAGGATGAAGTATCTTGGCTATGTAGGGAATGGCAATGACCTTTGTCGGCCCAGACATGAGGTCCATGGCAATTACATAAACCCTCTTGTTCCTCACTGCATCGATCGCTTTCCAACCTGGCCTGGAGGTAAGCTGATCTACGTATGTCTTGATGGGCGTCACCTTCGCAGTACCATAACCTATGGGAACACGCATTCCTAAAATAACCTTGATGATCACTTGTGGATTCTTCTTGACCACTGCTTCCGGGTCTACCTCTGGGTATGGCATGGGCATATTGGCAAAGATGTTAGTGCCTCCGACCATTTTGATTATCTTGTTGTAGGAAGAACTCCTACCAAAGCTTATATAATCACCCATGGCACTCTCAAAATACACCCTCGGCTCTTCTTTCACTTCCAAGTTCGTTACCTTGTTTTCCACATTGTCAAGGACATTCTGAAAGAAGACAATGAGCCTGGCCGCCTTCGCTTCCTTGTTGAACATTATTCCTAAGGTTGCTATATCCTTGAAAAGCGTATCGAGTTTGTAACAATCGATCCCGACAACCTCTATTCCGGCAGGTTTCAACACGTCCGCGATCTTTTGGATATCGATGGCAGGATGTGTACCATAAGTGATCACGACCTGAGGTTTGAGTTCTATAATCTTCTCGTAATCAGGTTCACCATGGGCATATCTCGATACCTTCGGAAGCTTACTCAACTTCGGCCAGTAGTTAGTCCTCGCCAGCGAGCCAGAGATACCACAGATCTTATCCATTATCCCAAGGGCTCGCATAACCTCAGCAACGGGCGGATTGAGTACTACGACTCGATTCAGCGGCTGCAGTATCTCGACCAATCTTCCTGCAGAATCCACAATACTGATCGATTTTGCTTGCCTCGCAAAGACAAACGAAATCCCAAAAACACCTACTATCAGAGCAACTATTACCGATGTAATCAAAGCCATTTTCCATCTTGCGAACATCCTTAAGACCTCCTTAATATTTGGATTAAAATCGAATCACCCTGTGGCAGGATGATGACTCATTGGTACGTTCTTTTGAGGGATATCTGAATGTTTGATAGCATCACCTCCTTTCCTTCTGAAAAACTCTATTATGGTTGTTGCGAATTCCCGAGCGATGTTATTTCCCCAGAAGACCCCATCTCTGGTGAGGAAGAGACCCTGAGAGTCGAGCTCTATCAGGCCATTTGCCGTCAGGGTATCTACCAAGGGTTGCAAATAGTCTTGGAGTTTTGGAAAAGGTTTGAGGTCGTTCCAATCCAACCTTCCAAATTCCAGCCTTCCAACGACATGGTAAATGAAATCATATATGTTGTTCACTAATAATCCCTTGGTGGGTAAACCGATAGGACTTTTTACCTGCTGGCGGTAATCATCCATATTAGAAGGATTGTGATAGACTACATTACCCAACCTTCCTCCAGCCCCAGCCCCCAAGGCCAAAGTATCCCCGTTATCATATCTGATACGCACGTATTTGTACTCATCTCTGTTCGGCTTAACCAATTTCGTAAGTTCATGAAGGATAAAACCCCTGTCAAGGAGTCGCTCCAAAATAAGATCAAAGAATCTCTTTTCCTGCCCTATGTCCCCCATAGCAGGGCACTGACCAGTACCGATCATTCGATAGAGAACCGTCTCTTTCGGTAAGATAAGAGCATAGAGGCTCAAACCGGCAAGGTTCAAGGATTCGATGATCCTAAGGTCTTCTAATAAGTCCTCCTCTGATTGGCCTGGCCAATTGTAGATCAGGTCGATACTCACATCTTGGAAGCCTTTCTCTAGCAGGTATGTTATCTTCTTCATTGCCTTTTCTCCATTTCCCCATCGGCCGAGTAGATATCTCCCTTTGGAGGAAAAGGTCTGTACTCCTAAGGAAAAGCGATTAACACCCTCCTCTTGAAACACGGTGATCTTGTCTTCTGTCAAGTCGGAGATAGTCGTCTCAATGGTTACCTCAACATTTGGGGTTAAGTTCAGGTGAGAACGTAGCGCGCTCAGCACCTTCTGTAAGGCCTTAGCGGAAAGAGTAGTTGGGGTTCCTCCACCGAAGTAGACAGCATCGTAGCGGCCTTCGCTGATGTATGGATAGGTAGAATATGTCTCGATTTCCTGAAGGAGGAGGTCAGCATAATCATCGGGAGGCTGAGTTCGACGACGGTTGAGGTTACAGAAGGTGCAGTTATGGGTACAAAAAGGGACGTGGAGATAGATAGTACGTGGCCGTTCATCGAGTGACATATTGTAAAGCCGGTCAGCAAAGTTCGCAGCAGGTCTTACGAGTGCGTGCAGTGGTGCCAGGGCATCATGATGGCTTCGCAATCGTTCCTTGTAGCAAACACTTTCTTTTGATTTCAACACCTATATCCCTCCTATGTTAGACTAATATAATCATATCACATTAAGCTAATAATGTTAGACTAGTATAATTATACTCACACAACTTCGATTTGTCAAGGGAAAATTCTGAAATTTGGACATTTCATATATAGGTTTTCTCAAACAATGCCATCATCCGTAGGTGTATACACTTACCATTGGCAGGTTTTTGGGTAAGGTTATATTGCTGTTGAAAGAGTATTGCCCTCAGTAAAAAATGGATAGGGTTTAAACCCTGCTCCTACGAGTATAGGAGAAAGCATATCTTCATTTTGAGATCTTATATCTAAACGGCAATGTTAAGATATAGCCTTCAAATATTATTCTGACCCGCCTACCATTGGGGTCACGTCTTATCCTTTCCGCTATTGCTTTTACCTCTTCAAATGTAGAGCATTTGAAGGTTAATCCCTCGGTTCTCTCAACTCCTTCTTTCTCTCTTTGGAAAACTATTCCTATGTGTTCTCGTTCCTTTCTCTCTTCGTAATCCTTGTCGAAGAATTCATCGTAAGATTTGATCTTCTCCAACAATTTATCTTTTTCCCCGCTGCTACCGAAGAGTGATGGCTGTTGAGAAGTGCGCTGCTTCGATCTTGCCAATTGTAGCAAATCTGGCACAAATGTTATCATAGCCTTTCTATTTGGCATTAGAGAATCGAATGCCCCTGCCCATATAAGTGATTCGATGGACCTTTGATTCAAACTGTGATCACCAATTCTGATGAATAGGTCTACCACATCTTTGAACTTTTCTTTCTTTCGTTCCGATACTATCTTGCTTATCAGATTTTCTCCTACCCCTTTTATGCCTAACAATCCGAATCTTATACCATTATCCTTCTCTGGAATGAATCTCCCTTCACTCACATTCACATCTGGAGGAAGCACATGAAAACCCATCTTTTCTACTTCCCTTATGTATATTCTCAATTTATCCATATTTCCCATCACACTCGTTAGAAGTGAAGACATGAATTCTAGTGGATAATGAGCCTTCAAATAGGATTCCCAGTATGTGATATGAGCATATCCCGCTCCATGACATTTATTGAATCCGTAGCCAGCAAAGGCAGAGATCTGCTCGAATACCATTTCCGCTACATCTCTATCTATGCCATTTTTGACACATCCATCGATGAATTTATTGTGCTGGTCTGCCATCTCTTTCACCTTTTTCTTAGCCATCGCTCTTCGAAGGATATCTGCTTCACCCAAACTGTAATTGGCGAGTCGATTTGCTACCTGCATAACCTGTTCTTGATAAACCATGACACCGTAGGTCTCTTTCAGCACTGGTTCTAAAGATGGATGTACATATCTTATAGATTCTCTTCCTGCCTTTCTATTTATATAGGTTTCTACCGCCCCGGATTCCATAGGACCTGGTCTGTGTAAACTCAGAGCTGCTATGATGTCCTCCATAGAATGCGGGCTCATCCTGCGTAAGATCTTTTTCATACCCTCACTCTCCAGTTGAAATACCCCCACTGTATCTCCTTTCGATATCATGTCGAACGTCTTCGAGTCATCTAAGGGTATGGAATAGAGATACGTGATGTCCTTATTCAAATACATGAGTGTTTCATGTATAACGGTAAGTGTACGCAGGCCCAGAAAATCCATCTTCAGCATGCCTATCTCTTCCAGGTCATCCATAGGGAATTGAGTTACTACATCATCGCCACTCTTCGCCAATGGGAAGTAATTCACGAGTGGCTTATCACCTATTACTATCCCCGCGGCATGTACGGAAACGTGTCTCGGCAAGCCCTCCAATCGCAAGGAATAATCGATCATCTTTCGAACGAGTTCATTCGAATCGTAGGCCCTTCTCACCCCATCGATCTTCAGAGAATCGTTGAGAGATGACCTGAATGGAATAGCCTTCGCTATCCTATCGACTAGAGCGTAGTCTACACCCAGAACCCTACCTACATCTCTTATTACGGCTCTCGATGCCATCGTTCCAAAGGTTATGATCTGAGCAACATTTTCTTCACCATATCTCTGTCTTATGTATCTGATGATCTCCTGTCTTTTTACATCTTCTATATCTATATCTATATCGGGCATACTCACGCGTTCACGGTTGAGAAACCTTTCGAAGATCAAATTGTATCTCAGGGGATCAACATCCGTTATTCCCAGTGCGTAAGCGACTATGCTTCCCGTCGCTGAACCCCTTCCCGGACCAGTTAAGATGTTATGGGTCTTCGCATAGTTCACCATATCTGCGACGATGAGGAAATAATCTGCATATCCCATATCACAGATCACCTTTAACTCATATTCCACTCTCTCTTTTACATCTTTCCTATTTTCAGGATATCTCTTGTGTACACCTTTCCATACTTCTCTTCTCAACACCTCGGTGGAAGATTTACCATCTGGTAGTGGAAAGAGGGGCATATGAGAATGGGTAGAATCGAAATCGAAATTACACATCTCAGCAATCTTCATAGTGTTCGTTAAAGATTCGGGGACATCCTTGAAGAGTGTGTACATCTCTTTTGCACTTCTAAAATAGTACTGATCGCTACCATAGGAGTATACACCAGGTTTAAACCCCTTTCCTCCTCTTCCCACTTGAACGAGTACTTCGTGAACTGGAGCATCTTCGCGTTTGAGATAATGTACATCATTGGTGGCAACACAGGGAATATTTAGCTTCTTCGATAGTTCTATCAATTTCGATGAAACCATCTTCTGTTCTTTTAAACCCTCATCTTGTAATTCCAGATAAAAATTTTCTTTACCGAAGGCGTCTTTATATTCCATTATCGTTTTTATAACTTTCTCTTCGTCTCTTTGCAAGATAAGTTGGGGGATCTCTCCAGAAAGACAACCAGAAAGACATATCAATCCCTTGCAATTGTTGAAAAGCGTTTCTTTCGTTATATGTGGTTTACCCATTCCTTTACTGTTTAAAAAGGCAGTAGTGAGCAATTTCGAAAGATTGGTATACCCTTCCGCATCTTTTACCAACAATGTTAGATGAGTATTTCTCTTGGAACTTCCGGTTTCGTTCTTCATATAGATCTCACAGCCGATTATAGGTTTTACTGAAACCGACTTCATGGCCTTATAAAACTTGTAGGCACCGAACATGTTCCCATGGTCTGTTATAGCCACAGCCTTCATCCCTTGGGCTTTCACAATATCTGTCAGCGCCTCTATCTTTATCATAGAATCCAAAAGACTATATTCCGTATGAAGATGGAGATGAACGAAATCCATTGAACGTTTTCCTTTCAAAATCTCAAGAGAAAAATCAATTTTATTTTGTTTTATTATATCACTCCTATAAATACAGAAGAATGCTCGATGCTGACCAATATGCTACCGACGGAAGCGAACAACATATTCGTTCACACTAACGATGCACACCACTAAACTCCGTGAGGTAGGAGGCATATCT
>WFSK01000046.1 GCA_015486095.1 Thermotogae bacterium | reverse complement strand
CTAATGAGAAATACTCATTGCTTCAATATACACCTACGATCTACCCTTCACTCTCACTCATAATATCTGTTACTAATACTACTACATACATTGTACGAAATATACCTTCTACCTCATGTGTCAACGACGGTCAAAAGCTCGCACTTCCAGCGATTTAGGTCTTCGGATATCATTTAGAATGTCTCCTATCTCTCAGGATTCTACTGGCATAATTGCGGTTGTATCCCGTTATCTCTGTGAAATTATCCAGTATCCTTCCCTTCTCTTTCTTACTCGCCTTGAAATAATTCCTCGAATATTCAAGACCTATCTTTTTCTTTTCTCTCATCGTTAATGCCATTAGTTATCCCCTCTTTATTTTTCCTCCATTATATGAGAATAACTAACTTTTTTCACCTCCTGTTTGGAGTACTTGTTTATATGATGCAACGATTCGATTTCGAGTACTTTTTTCGTGATACAATTCGCACACTTGACAAATGATTTTTTTTATGGTAAGATATTTTAGCACTCTAAGGAGTTGAGTGCTAAATGGAGATGCTTAGCGAGAGACAGAAATCCATATTGTATTACGTAATTCGTGAATATCTGCGAACAGGAAGACCTGTTGCATCTAAAGCGTTGGTGGAAGATTACAGCATCAACGTGAGTAGTGCTACAGTAAGAAATGCTATGAATTCGCTCGAAAAGAAGGGTTTCCTTTATAAGCCCCATACTTCTGCTGGTCGTATACCAACTGAAAAGGCATTTCGATACTATGCTAAATCCATGATAGAGATAGAAGAACAGGTGAGAAAAAACATAGATGATATGTGTATGAAATACAATCATGATAGGAGAGAACTGAAAAGTATTGTAGATGCTGCAGGAAAGATATTGTCAACGCTAACAGATTGTTTAACTGCTATTGAGACTCCAAATCCGGAGAAGCTAGAATTTAGATATCTCGATATGTATCCTATCGGGGATGATTATTATGTAGCTATAATATTGACGAATATAGGAATAATTGAGACGAGAACTCTTAAGTTATCCACTTTCGTTACAGCTCAGGAGATCAGCAAGATAATCGCCTTGATAAACGAGAAGCTTCGTGGACTGAATTTAGAAGATATAAGGGAGAGTATAGAAGAAGGTAAGATATATTCCCAATATCAAAGTTATGCCTTGGTAACAGATGCCTTCCAGATCCTTTATGAGTTGATGAAAAAAGGTTTTAAAAGCAGATTTATCGTTAAGGGAATAACCTCTCTTGCCAACAATCCTTTTGTCGATGCCGTTATGCTAAAGAAAATAGCACGACTGATAGATGATGAAAAATGGCTTATGAATATATTCAGCAAGTTTGAAGACGATCTGGAAACTGTAAATGTACTCGTTGGTAGCGATATCGATGATGATATACTTGGAGATAAATTCAGTATATTCGAATCCGCATATGGATATAAAGGGTCGCCATTGGGGAAAATAGTCCTGGTAGCCCCTGTAGCAGTTGAATATGGTAAGATCACCTCTTTGCTTAGATATACTTCTGAAAGGTTGACGGAGATGTTCTCCCTATCCACTTGATGAGGAGGTCAGTGATATGGTTGAAGAGAAGAAGGGAAGAGTAGAAAAGAAGGTTGAAAAAAAAGAAGATCTGAAAGAAATAATAGCCGAAAAGGATAAGAGAATAAGGGAGTTAGAAGATTATTCAAAAAGGCTTAGAGCGGAATATGAGAATTATCAAAAGAGGGTGGCTTTGGAAAAGCGTAAGATAATAGAAAGTTCCAATGAATTACTTTTATTTAAGATCTTAAACGTGGTAGATAGCTTTGAGCTCGCATTAGATTCCATAAAGACAAACAAAATTCGAAATGTTGAGGATTTGCGAAAAGGTATCGAGATGATATATAAGCAGCTGCTTTCCATATTGAAAGAAGAGGGTGTGCGAAAGATGTCCACTGTTGGGAACAAATTCAATCCATTTGAGCATGAGGCGGTGGATAAAATAGAAAGTGACGAACATGAAGAATGGACGATCCTTTCAGAGATGCAGCCTGGATATAAACTCCATAATAATGTGTTAAGACCCGCAAAGGTTGTAGTTAGTGTAAAACCAGCTGTTGCAGAAGAAAAGAATAAGTCTGGTGAATCAAAT
>WFSK01000045.1 GCA_015486095.1 Thermotogae bacterium | reverse complement strand
ATAGGTATTCTTATGAGGAAGTATAAGATATATTCATACTTGGAGTATCTAAGGTTGATCGAGAAGGATGAACAAAAAAGAATAGAGTTTCTCAATAAGCTTACGATAAACGTATCGGAGTTTTTTAGAAATGTTGATAGATGGGAAAGGTTAAAAAATAAATATCTTCCTCTCCTTTATGATAGATTTGGTAGGGAGCTAAAGATATGGAGTGCCGGATGTGCTTATGGAGAGGAAGCATATTCACTTGCGATCTTGTTAGAGGAGCTGCATTTCCCTCTATCCATAAAGATATTAGCAACAGATATCGATGACAATGCTTTAAAAGGGGCTTTTGAGGGAGTTTATGAATATAGGTCTGTTTTGAACGTATCGCCTGAATTGTTAGAAAAATATTTCATACATTTAAGGGATTCCAGGCATTATAAGGTGAAGGAAAGATTAAAATCACGTGTTGAGTTCAAACATCATAATCTCTTAACGGACCCATTCGACGAAAACTTCGGTTTGATCCTATGCAGGAATGTCGTTATATACTTCACAAAAGAGGCGAAAGATATCTTGTATTATAGATTTTCAGAGGCACTTGCAAAGGGTGGTATATTTTTGACCGGTGGAACTGAGCGAATCTTCAATTGTAAGGAGCTCAATTTGAGATCGATCGAGTCTTTTTTCTATGAAAAGGAGTGAGAAGATGGATGTAAAAGAATACTCTAATCTTCCGATATTCAAAGATATCTCACCTAAGACTATCGAGGAGATATTCAGAGTAGGGAAAATAAGTGATTATAAAAAGGGAGACATAGTTTTCTTCGAGATGGAAAAGGATGACACGTTCTATCTCATCCTCGATGGAGTAGTGGGTATATTCGTTGAATCGGAGGGTGGGAAAGAAAAGATATTGTCAATACTTGGTAAAGGGAACTTTTTCGGAGAGATGGCCATCCTGGAAGGAAAGCCGAGAAGTGCAGGCGTTCGTGTTTTAGAAGACTCCAAGTTTTTGATACTGAATAAGAAGGATTTTTTGGATATGATAACGAAGGAGCCGAAGTTATCCTTAAATGTTATAGTAGAAATGTCGAGAAGACTTAGATACACAGATCAACAGATAAAAGATTTGATATTCAGGGATGCTGCAAGTCGTTTGGCACGTTCGATCCTAGTCTTATCAGATGAGTTTGGGAAGAAAAAGGATAATGATATAGTGATCGATTTTGCCATTACTCATCAGAGTGCGGCGGAGATCACGGGATTAGCACGAGAAACCGTTTCGAGGGTCTTTACGAGATTTGAAGAAGAAGGTATATTGAAGATCGAAAGGCACAGGATCGTGATACACTCGCTTGATAAGTTGAGGAGATTCACAACCAGTGAAGAATAAAAATATATACTCTTCCTCAGTGATATTCGCAGTGATTTTGTTGATAGATCAGATCTCGAAATTTATGATAAGTAATACTATGAGATTGTATGAGTCTATCACCGTTATCGATAATATATTTCATATAACATACGTGAAGAATAAAGGTGTTGCATTTGGAATGATGTCTAACTATCCATCCGTTGTATTCTTCGTTGTGCTCATAAGTGTCATTCTATTAACGTATATCATCTTACATTTCAGAGGGAAGAACTTATGGATCTCATGGGGTGTATCTATGGTACTCGCTGGGGCAACTGGAAATTTTATAGATAGGTTGAGATTGGGTTACGTTGTAGATTTTTTAGATATTCATTTTTGGCCCGGGATCTTCAATGTTGCCGATTCTTCGATAGTTATAGGGACATTTGTGTTTTTAATAGGTATATTGAAGGCAGAAATCATGGATGAGAGATTACATAGAAGAGAAAAGAGTTTTTAAGATAACTTCAGATACTCAGGGAAGACGTTTGGATAAGCTGCTCTCCACGATGACTGATTTCGTTTCTAGGACGAAGATTCAGGAGATGATAAGGTCTGGCGATATAACGGTTAACGGAAATAGAGTTAAGCCCAGTTATATCGTGCGTTTGTCAGATGAGATAGAATACACTATCCCTACTCCAAAGCCGATAGAGATCTTGCCGGAGGATATTCCGATAGATATAATCTACGAAGATCGGGATATCGTGGTGGTGAATAAACCCCCAGGGATGTTAGTCCATCCTGGAGGAAGTGTTGTTACTGGTACGTTGGTCAATGCCCTACTGTATCACTGTCAAGACTTAAAAGGTATAGGAGGAGAGATAAGACCCGGAATAGTACATAGGTTAGATAAGGATACATCGGGGATCTTAGTTATCGCGAAGAATGAACATAGCCATATCGAATTGAGTGAGCAATTCAAAGAGAGGAGAGTAGAGAAGGTTTATCTTGGGATAGTTAAAGGAGTGCCCCGTATATCGAAAGGTATAATTCGTGCTCCCATAGGTAGGAGCGGGTCTGACAGACGTAAGATGAGCATTTGTGTAGAAGGAAGAGATTCGATAACTCGTTATAAGATATTGAAGATATTCGGTAATAAAAGGGCATCTTTACTCTGGATTATGCCGCAGACGGGTAGAACCCATCAGATCCGTGTGCATATGAAGTATATGGGTAATCCTATAATAGGAGATCCACTCTATGGGAGAGAAGAAGGCCAAGTTGAACGGCAGATGCTCCATGCGCTGAGGTTGAGTTTTTACCATCCCAAGACAGGAAAAAAACTCACGTTTGTTGCACCACCTTCAGAGGATTTTAAGAAAACCATCAAGATGTTATCGGAGGTAAGATGAGAATATTCGAGGATATAGAGGAAATAGATATAGGAGAAAAGACTGTTGTAGCAATGGGTGGTTTCGATGGGATACATATAGGACATAGGGAGGTAATAAAAAAAGCGAAGGAAATCGCTAATAAAAAGAGAATTTCTTTATGTATCTTTACCTTTTGCCATCCAGCTGCTTATTATATGGATAGAAAAAAATTCTTGGGTTTGTTGATAGACACAGAAGAGAAAAAAAGGCTGATAGAAGGGATGGGAGCAGATCTTCTCGTTATAGTAAAGTTTGATGAACGAATATCCTCTCTTTCTCCAGATGAGTTTGTGAGGAAGATATTGGTGGAAAAGTTGAATTGCTCTACCGCGGTGGCAGGTTTCAATTTCAAGTTTGGAAAGGATAGGACTGGTGATACGGATACGTTGAAAAGGTTAGGAAGACATTATGGATTTGAGGTAGAAGTTGTTGAACCAGTGAGAGTAAATGGTAGTATCGTTAGCAGTAGTGAAATACGCAATGCCCTAAAAGAAGGAGCGATCGAGAATGTGTATTCTATGCTCGGTAGATATCCTTCAATTCAGGGAACAATATGTGACGAGGGAAACCTCCTTTTTTTGAAACCCGATCCTGATATCTTGATTCCTTCCGCTGGTAGATATAATATATCAACGATAGTAAATGGCAAGAGATATCTTGGAACGATGGTTATAAATTCCATAGGAGATGATAGGATTCGTATAGAACTTTTTGGTTTGGACAAACCCATTCGTGAAAGCAGTATACGAATAGAGATACTGGAAAAAGAGGTTAGATGTTGAACGCTAAGTGAGTAATGTAAATTCAGAACCGATGCAATTTAACATCTAATATTGGTTGAAGTTCGCGATCGGTTTTAAAAGGAGGAAAAATGAATTGGATTCAAGAATCCAAAAAGAGATAAGGCTTAATCAAACATACCTTTCTTTACTTGCAGTTTTAGTTGGCGTTGTTGCTGGTTTTGGAGCGATCGTATTCAGATATATGATCGCCGTGATCCATAATATAACTTTTTTGGGTAAATTCTCCTTTTTGTATGATGCCAATGTACATACCCCTTTGAGCCCCTGGGGTGCTTATATGATCTTCATTCCCGTGATAGGTGCGGTTGTAGTGGCATTTATCGTGAAGAACTTTGCCCCTGAAGCCAAGGGACATGGAGTGCCAGAGGTAATGGATGCCATTTATTACAACGATGGTAAGATCCGCCCCATCGTGAGTATAGTAAAATCTATCGCTTCTTCAGTTTCTATTGGAACTGGGGGTGCGGTTGGTAGAGAAGGACCGATCGTACAGATAGGTTCTTCATTTGGATCTACCGTTGGGCAGCTCTTTCATTTAGCTCCTCAACAAACCATAACGTTGGTTGCATGTGGAGCTGCTGGAGGGATATCGGCTACCTTCAACACCCCTTTGGGAGGCATACTCTTTGCCATTGAACTCATGCTACCAGAATTCAGTGCGAGAACCTTCATACCCGTTGCCATATCCACTGCGGTTGCAACGTTCATATCGACTATCTTTCTCGGTTCGTCCCCTGCGTTTATAGTGCCTCCTTATACTCTAAAATCTCCTGTAGAATTTGTGTTTTACGCTGGATTAGGTGTGTTCATCGGTGTATCTGCCGTGATCTTCATCGAATTGCTGTACAAACTTGAAGATCTCTTTGAATCTTTGAAGGGAAATTATTATACCCGTCACATGTTAGGTATGCTCTTCGTGGGTGTATTGGGGTACCTCTTCATGAGGAGATTTCATCATTATTACATCTTAGGTGTGGGATACTCTACTGTAAGCGATATTCTTCTCAACACGTTAATGAATCCTGCTTTCCTACTCACACTTGCCTTATCGAAGATCCTCGTTACATCGATCACGTTAGGGTCTGGTGGCTCTGGAGGCATATTCTCGCCATCGCTGTTTTTGGGTGCTACTATAGGTGGAATGTACGGCGCTTTGATAAATCACATGATTCCCAATCTCGCTGCGAGTCCTGCTGCATATGCGATCGTTGGTATGGCAGGAATGGTAGCGAGTGGAACCGGTGCAACGGTTACGGCTGTGGTAATGATCTTCGAGATGACACGCGATTATCATGTTATCCTTCCGATAATTATCACTGCCGCGATTGCAGATGGTATTAGGCGTGGCATTTGCCCAGATAGCATATATACTCGGAAACTCGCTCGTCGCAGCCATTTTATACCAGATGTATTCCAGATGAATATACTTATGATAAAGAGAATAAAAGAAGTGATGAATACAAAGATAATAGCGGTCACGGAAAGTGAGAGTGTCGCGAATCTAATCACCGATTACGCTCAAACGGATGTGATGAGTTTTGTAGTTACCGATAGGTATAAAGATAAGGTCAAAGGGATAGTCACCATAAAGTATGCACTTGGGATAAAGGATAAGAATACTCCAGTCTCTAATATTATGAAAAGAGACTTCGTTTGTACAAAAGAAGATGAGATGGTCTTCACGGTCTTAACGAAGATGACTTTGAAGAACAGTCCTGGAGCCGTGGTAACTAAAACAGGGAAGTGTGAACATGTCTCGGATATAGTAGGGATGCTTCCCAAAGAGAGAATAGTAACCGTTTTGGCTGAAAGATTGAAGCTGTTTTACTGATCGAATGAAGGAGGTAAAAAATGAGAAAACGTGTCATTCTTATTCTGCTCGTCATAGCAGTTGTGTTGGGAGTCTACAAGGTACTTACGGTAACGATACCTATAAGGGAAAAAGATCTGAATTATGAAAATTTCAGTAAGATCAAGGTTAAAGATCCGAGCAAATTTTCTTTCGTGGTCTTGGGAGATAACAAGAACAGTTACAGCACCTTCGATCATATGATAAGGGATATAAACAGGCATGCAGATGAGATATCCTTTGTCATGAATACAGGGGATCTGGTATTCGATGGCGATAATTTGAAGTATAGGCTATTCCTGGATCAGATCGAAGAACTCAAAGTACCTCATATGGTGGTCCCCGGTAATCATGATCTATACGATGAGGGAGTAAATCTGTATCACAAGATCTTCGGGGCTTTCTATTACAGTTTTGTAGTCGGAAAGAGTTTATTCATCGTCTTAGATGATGCCAACGAAGTCCGTGTAGACCCACAACAGTTGTATTGGCTTAAGAAGAGAATGAAAGAAAGCTGGAATTATGCACATACGTTTTGCTTCATGCACGTTCCTCTATTCGATCCCAGGCCACATGAACATCATTGTCTTAAGGACAGAGAAAACGCGAAGAAAGTTTTGTCGATATTAAAGGAGGGTAAGATCGATATGGTCTTCTGTGGACACATTCATAGTTATTTCCGGGGCAGTTGGGATGGTGTACCATATACGATAACTGCGGGAGCAGGGGCGGAACTGATGGGGGTGGATCCTAAACATTACTTTTACCACTACGTAATAGTCAACGTGAATGGTGATAAGGTTACGTATTCGGTGAAGAAATTCTTTACACCTCCTTACGATTATCCTTTGAGAATATCATACGATATACTCCTTTATATATTGGCTTTTCTAAGACAACAGTATCTCTTAATACTGATGATCTTATTTCTCTACGTCTCATTCAGGCTATATCATGAAAAGGGTTTGATCGCATTTGTAAAGGCACTTGTAGTGAAAGTAGCAGCAGATATCAAGGAAACGAGTGATAAGATGAGGAGAAGATAAGGTCAGTCTTCGTATGGCTCGAGATAAATGGAACCTTGCAGTTCATCTTTGAGAACGACGATCTTCATAAATCTCGTTGGGAGAATAGGTTTCACCTTGAGATAGACCCTCAACGAATTGGATTCGAACAATCTGAACTTTTCAACGTGATCCAGCGGTATACCGTCGTAAACTCCTATGAATTTGAGTTTTCGTGATGAAAGTGCATATCTTTTGATAACGGACAGAATAGCCCTTCTGATCTTTTCCCTCGATAAAGTATAAAGGGGTAAGGGTCTTCTCGTCAGTGGAATGTAACGGGCAAGGATCGTGGCATCTGTTATTCCAGGCCTCCATCTCAATTCCTCCTTCAAAACACGAGTAGAAAATATGACCTTATCTTCCTTATTAACGCGAGGGATAGAAATGGGTAAAATATAGTGAGTTCGGACTAATGAATTCGTATCTAAATCGAGTTCTATCACCTCGATATCCTTTTTCAAGGTAGAGATCGATACGACTTCTGTTTTCAGCATGGGTAACTTTTCATTCATGTATATGTTGGGAACTTTGAACAATGAGGATTCGAGAGAAAGTCGAGCTGGGAAAGAACAAATGTTCTTGCTTATCACTACTTTTCGCTGTGCTTTTATACAATTCACTTTTACCTTGGGGATGGGCAAGATGATCTCCATAACTTCTATATTTCTTTTTTCTTTTTCTATTCCTTCGATCTTCGCCTTTGCCAGGAGTTTGCCTTCGTTTACTTCTGCTCCTTTTATTTCGTATTTCAACGTTTTCTTTACTTCTTCGTAAAATGAAGAAAAAGGCATCACGATCTTCGCAGTCTCTCTAAAAGCGCGTTGGAAAACTCCATCAGAGGCATGTTCAACTTGTGGGTGGCTAATTCGTCGATTGGTGTAGGTTCACGATTTACGAGTATCAGTTTTGCGTTATTTCTTCTCGCCATTAGAGGAAGTTCTGCCGCAGGGTAAACCTGTAAGGAAGTTCCTATCACCAATAAGAGGTCACACCTCTCGACCTCAAAATAGGCACTTTGCAATACTCTGTAAGGAAGTTCTTCTTCAAAAAACACGATATCTGGTTTTATTATGCCGCCACAATCATCGCATCTGGGGATCTCCTCTTCTTTCATCTTATTTCGAACTTCTTCCAATGTATATTTTTTCCCGCAATTCACACAGGTAGAGTGTAGGAAATTCCCATGCAACTCGTAGATCTTTTTGGAACCCGCCTTTTCATGAAGCAGATCTATGTTCTGTGTTATCAACGCCTTTAAGTATCCCTTCTTTTCTAACTCAGCCAGCATGATATGTGTGATGTTCGGTTTTGCTTCAAGCATAGGAAAGATAAACTCTCTGGCGAATTCGTAGAATGGAACTGGATCACTGAGAAATTTAGAGAGTGAGAATATCTCCATTGCATCGAAACGATACCACAATCCTTCTGATCTGGAACGGAAGTCCGGTATCCCACTATCTGTGCTCACTCCTGCGCCCGTAAGGGCTACGAGGTATTTAGACCGAAGGATTTCATCGATGGCTTCGTTTAACTCTTCTGTTTGCATATAAACTCAAGTGCCTCCTCTACACGATTAAACGGTTCAAGAAGATCGAGAGTCTTCGAAAGCTCTAATAAAATTTCCGTGAACTCCTTCATTCTTTCAGAAGATTTAAGAGCATTAGAATAGCATCTGAAGACCTCCGTTGAAGAAACTCTGATTATGAATTCTCCCCCCTCTGTTTGTTTTATGCTGCCAACTTCTTTGCCTGGATCATCCATCGATACACTTACAGTAACGAATAACCTCTTCAATTCCGAGCCAAAATCACTCAATTCTCTCTCTTTTACGAAATAAAGCGAGGGTGCGTTTTCGATCTTCGAGATGAGATTCTTAACGATGACTTCGTTCTTTATATACCTATCCAGAGCTTTACCGTACAGGATCCTCTGTAATTTCGTAGGACGGATAGGCTCGGTATACTTGAATTCATGTGGCATTCCATATCTATCGATTATCATAACCCCACCAGTATAGCTTGCATCTTCAGACCTGTTAACCATAAGATATCCTATCTTATCGATCGTCATTACGAACTTCGCCTCTATTCGATACTTTATTTAAGATGGCTTCTATCTCGTTAAAAACTGTAACGAATCTTCTCGAAATCCTATCTAACAATTCTCTCGATCTTTCTGAAAACACCTCCGGTTTAAGTGCCCCTATAACTAACATGATATTCGATATCATTCTTCTTTCCTCTATGATATATTGTCTCAAAGAGTTCATTTCCTCCACCGATAGTGTAAAACTTTTATCACTAATATTTTTGAAGACAGCGATATAACCCAACCCTTCACCTGTTGCTGAGGTAGAGAACAAAACGGTGATCGAAAATTCGTCTTCTCCTATCTTTTCAGATAGGACTTTGAATCCTCCCGGTTGAAGATCGACAAACATCTTTGCAACGAATTCTTCATCATCTTGAATTCTATACAGGATTTCCCTGCCTCCTTCGTTTGTTGCCACCGGGTGTCGCTCCATCGAGTAAAATATGACGGGTAATCTAAAGAATACCATACCTTTGAGTAAATCAACTGCTGTAAACTTCTTCGCTCCCACAGGATCTAATATATTCATCAAATTTACCTCCATATCTTTTTGAACTCGCCGGTCTTTCCTTCGTAACGAATTATAACAGATCTTAGATCGTGCTTGACTTCGAATCTATTGTCACCTATATACACGATCACTCCAGAATAAAGAACATCACGCACCTCAATATGTCCGATATATCTATTCACTATGTATTTCATCTTTCTTATCTTATCTTCGAGTACATTTATCTCGTTATCGAGTTCTTTCATCTTTCTGGTTAGCTTTTTGAATTCTTCACTCTCCTTCATCTTCTGATTATCAGAAAAATACTTCTTGTAAAGCGTGCTCAGAGAAACCAAATGCTGTTTTTTTATGGCAAGGGTTGCCATCAAAGTATTTATTCTCTTCTTTATTTCTGCATTCCATGATGCCATGACTACAGTCTTAGTGCCCATAGGTGAACCTATTACGTTGGCAACGACGTTGACCCCAGCCTGAACGATTCCACCTACTATGCTTCCAGGTTTCCTTCCTATTACCTCCACAGTTTTACCCACCTTTATCCCACTATTCACTATGCCAGTAGCAACCTTAACATTGCCTCCTACCTCTACAAACGCATTTTGAATATATTCACAATAAAGGTTACCACCAACCCGCAAAGTGCGTTCAGGAGCGCCAATTATACCTTTCTTTACCACGAGGTCTCCTCCGATATTAACATTTCCCTCCAAAAAACCTCCTATAGTTACGTTCCCTCCAGTACGTATCTCAAAACCACTCAACACATTTCCCTTTACCCTCACGTCACCAACGAAAATGATATTTCCGGTTGAATAATCTACATTACCTTCAACGATATAGAGTTCATTGACTCCCAACTCAGTACCAGTGAAGTAAGGATTTCCAACGATCTTAGAGTAAAATTTAGTTCCGTCTTCCGAGGCCCTTACATTTGGATTGAGTTTTATAGGAATATCTCTTCCTTTACGTGCGTTTATCTTCTTCCCGGTAACAGTTATTCCATCTTCACCAGGTTCTGGAGGGATCTTTTCTGCGATGAGTTGTCCTACCGTGGCCTGATTGATCACTGTCATCGATTTGAAATCTACGCGCCCTTGTTCATCTTCTACGAGTTTCGGAGCAACCTTCGTGAAGTATAACTTTAAGTGTGAATCTTTCCCATCTTTGGCGGATTTTCCTGTGGCTACTAAGACCTTCTCTACATTCGTTTTTTCCTCATTAACAGTTTTAACGAGTTTCTCTATCTCTTTTCTTTTTATTCCATATACAACACCCGAATTTGCAAGACATCTAAAGACATCCTCACTCTTGATATCTCGATCTATATATCTCAACGATAAGTATGCCTTCATCTCATCATCTGATACAGAAACCTCAATGGGGGGAGCGATCTCCGCTTGAAGTTCTTGAATGAACTCGTCCTCTCCCCCTGTTAGTTTAGCGATATCGGTGCTTTTTTCTGCGATGGATTTTATATCCAGATCCATCTGTTCGAAGATGGCATCTAAATCCGGTATTTCGTTGGATATACCGGTATCTCTAAGGGTTACCATGAGTATAGAGACTCTGTTAGAAAAAGATACTTTGGATTCAAGCTTTTCTACGTCAAGCCTTGATATATCTACATCCCATTCTCTGCTAGCGATCTCCAGTGCCTCTTGGGCACTTGAAGCGAGCACATGATAATGTAAATGAGGTTTGTTTACCGCTTTTTCAGGAAATTTCATCGAATTCAGGACATCGAGTAGTTCTTTGGATGTGAATGGTTTTTGGAGGAAACTCTCAGCTCCTAAGGAATATGCCTTATTCTTATCATCGGGAAGATTACTGGCAGTTGCGACGATCACAGGTATATGTCTTGTCCTGTCATCGAATTTCAAAAGTTTGAGGACCTCCCAGCCATTTAATTTTGGCATGAGTACGTCTAATATGATGATCGTTGGTCGAAACGTTAAAGCAAGATTTAATCCCGATAGACCAGAATATGCGGTATAAGTTTCATACCCCTCTTTGGTTAATATTTCATCGATCAACTCACATATGATCCTGTCATCGTCTATAAATAATATGCTTTTATTCACACCGCTCACCCATATCAAGTATATTATAATCCAAATTGTCCCTTAAATCCCAGATGGAATCGAGACTCAGACATGCTATAATGTCTGAACGAAAGTGTCAAGCGTTCGGTAGGAGGTATATCTCGATGTGCGTCGTCAATGTGAACGAACACGTTGCTCGCTTTCGTCGGTAGCATATTGGTCAGCATCGAGCATTCTTCCTTGAATGCCGATGCACTCAAAACATCCTGTTTCTCGCCAGTATGCTACCTTCCTCCAGCTTCGCAACCGTTCACAACACTCGCACATCGAGATATGCCTCCTACCTCATGGAGTTTTAGTGGTGTGCGTCGTTGTGTAAGTGAAGATGTTGTTCGACTCGGGGTATCACGCCGGACTGTGACGAGCAATAAATGCCTACACCACCCTTCACTGATCACTCTTCACTTGTCATCCTTCACAGATCACAAACATAATCCTGCAAAACTAACCGAATCAAGCATAAGGTACACTCATGCCCGCCTCGAAACAACAGTAGACTTTATCCCACGATCGTGATTTGGGTTGTTGGATAAAATGGTATAGACTTATAATTGTGGTATAATTCTTAAATTCAGGTTAGATCGATTGGAAAAGACACGAAGTGTAATAAGGCGGTGAAAGATGAAGACTAAAAAGCAACTCGTTATAGTTGAATCACCAACGAAGGCAAAATCCATTGGCAAGTATCTTGGGAAGAATTTCGAGGTCATGGCATGTCAGGGTCATATCAGAGATTTGCCTAAGAGCAAGTTCGGTGTGGATATAGAGCATGATTTTAAACCCGATTTTGAGATCATAAAGGGAAAGGACAAAATAATTCGTGCCCTAAAAGAAGCTATAAAGAATAAGGATAAGGTATACATAGCGTCCGATCCAGATAGAGAAGGGGAAGCTATAGCCTGGCATGTTGCTCAAGTGTTAGGTATACCCACAGATGACGATGTACGCATTACCTTCAACGAGATCACTGAAAATGCTATAAAAAGGGCTTTAAGATCACCCGGAGCGATAGATGAAAAGAAGGTAAAGGCGCAATTCGCAAGGAGAATACTCGATAGAATCGTAGGTTATAAGATAAGTCCCTTACTCTGGAGGACCATTCAGCGTGGTTTGAGTGCAGGTAGGGTACAATCCGTTGCGTTGAAATTACTGTGCGATAGGGAAAAAGAAATAGGCGATTTTGTCTCACAGGAATATTGGGAATTTGTAGGTATTATATCTTCAGAAAGAGAAATTGAGGCAAAACTGGTGAAATATAATGACATCCTTGTTGATAAGCAGTACATCGCTACGAATAGTTCCCAAGCTACCATAGTGAAGAACACACTTATGCACTCACGGTATCGTGTAACATCCGTGAAATCTGTGAAGAAACGTGTTTCTTCTCCTAATCCATATATAACGAGTACACTTCAACAAGATGCTGCTACTAAATTGAATTTCAGTCCAACCAGGACGATGCAAATAGCTCAACAGCTTTACGAAGGTGTGGAGTCTCCAGAAGGAAATATTGCCCTCATAACATATATGAGAACGGATTCTATAAGGGTATCTGAACAGGCTAAAGAAGCTGCCAAAAGGTTTATAATGGAAAATTATGGAAAGGAATATTGTTCAACTTCGGGTTCAAAGAAGAAAGGCAAGAAATCGACTTTTGTCCAAGATGCACATGAAGCCATAAGGCCCACATATTTCGATAAAACACCTGATGAAGTCAAAGGTTTTTTATCGAGAGATCAATTTAAGTTATATGGATTGATATGGAATAGATTTATCGCTTCACAAATGGCAGCCGGGATCAATTCGATAACGACTGTAACTATAGATTCAACCGATAACAAGCATACTTTTTCCATCCAAGTGAAGAAAGAATACTTCGATGGGTTCAGAAGGGTGTGGGGGAGCGAAAGTTCAAAGAAGAGTAAACAGTTAGGAAAGATCCCTTCAACCTTGGCAGAAGGGAAGGAAGTCATCTTCGAAGATATAAAGACTATACAGAAATTTACTCAACCACCATCGAGGTATACAGTGGCATCTTTGATAAAGAAACTCGAGGCAGATGGTCTTGGTAGACCGAGTACTTATGCTACGATATTCAATACCCTTAGAACACGTGGTTATATTCGCCAATTTTCCAAGCAGCAATTGAGGCCAACTGTATTGGGCATAGTTGTAAATGAATTTCTCATCAAAAAATTCCCGAAGTTGATACGTGTTAAGTTCACTTCTGAGATGGAATCCGAATTGGATATGATAGAAAGAGGTAATGCGTCACATATAGTGGTTTTGAAAAAGTTTTACGATGAATTCGATAAGGTATTCACGGATGTGGAGAAGAGTATTGCTACTGGAACATTAGAAAAGATATGTATGCAAACAGACTATCCTTGCCCTAATTGTGGCACCCTGATGGAGCTAAGGTATGGAAAATATGGCCCTTACCTTCATTGCAGTGAATGTGATAAGAGCGTTAATGTCTCACCGACACTAACCCCAGGGATCAAAGACAAGCACATATTGATAAAGGACATCTTGAATAATTCGAATGAGGAAATGAAGATAGGGAGAAAGTGCCCAAAATGTGGTGGAGATCTGGTGATCAGACAGGGGAAATACGGTAAGTTCATCGGATGTTCCAATTATCCAAAATGTGATTATACCGAAAGATACGAAGAGAAAATAGGAGTGAGTTGCCCTAAACCTGGTTGTGATGGTGAAATAGTACGAAGATGGTCAAAAAGAGGTAAGGAGTATTACATATGTACGAATAATCCAAAATCGTGTGACTTCATAAGTTGGGATAAACCCACTAATGAAAGATGCCCTATATGTGGAGATGTGTTGTATGAAAGAAAGAATAAACTCTATTGCAAGACTTGTAAGAAGTGGTTTGATAAGAAATGATCTATGCCATAGGTGATATACATGGTTGTTCCACCGCCCTGAAGAGGCTGATAAATAAGCTACCGTTTAAAGAAAATGATACGCTTGTTTTCCTGGGAGATTATATAGATAGAGGACCGGATTCGAAGGCAGTTATCGATACAATATTGTCCATCAAGGAGTATCATAAGGATGTCATAACATTGCGTGGTAATCATGAAAAGATGTTACTCGATTTTTGGCAGGGGAAACTCGACTTTCTCGTATGGGCATACAATGGGGCGGAAGCTACTTTGCGAAGCTATGGTGTCGATAAGGTAGAAGAGATCGATAGTTCTCATCTCGATTTCTTCGAGCAGACGAAGTATTATTATGAAACCGATGACTTCATTTTCGTACATGCAGGATTAGTTCCTGGCGTACCTTTAAAGAAGCAAAGTCATGAGAGCATGGTGTGGATAAGAGAGGAGTTCATCTACTCGGATTGGGATTTCGGAAAGCGTGTTGTTTTTGGACATACGCCTTTGCAACACCCTTTGGTCATGCACAATAAGATCGGAATAGATACAGGGTGTGTTTATGGCGGTGAATTGACCTGTGTTGTCCTGCCAGAGGTTCGATTTTTTTCGGTGAAATGCAGTGAATAAAAGATCGTGGGATTTCAACAAAGATTACGACTTGTGGATAAGAATATCTCCTGAGGAGGTTCATTTCTTGATGTACATCGTAGAATCTTTCGATAATCTGGCGAATGTACGCCATATAGATCCGCGGACAGGTTTGCTGAAAATAATAGTCCCGGGCGGTAATTTGGAAGATATGTTGAAGATCGTGGAGAGTTTAAAGACAGATACGAAATTGGAATTGGTAAGGATCGAGGAGGATCCTACAGAAAGATCATCCACTTCTTAGCCCTTCTATAC